>JAUIHJ010000760.1 GCA_030432015.1 bacterium | reverse complement strand
ACGTCCGACCGCGGCTCCATGACGACCGTCGAGGCGATGGAAAACTGGCAGACGCACCCGGCGCTTGCCTCGGGAACCATCAACAAGCCATTGCCTGGAATCGCGTTGACCCAGCAGCCCATCCGTTGGCCGGCAAAATGGCTGACTCCACTATCGGAGTAGAGATCGTAATAACTGGTAAAGCCGCTTCGGAAAAACAGCGTATTGGGAGTTGCCGTGATCATGCCACAGTGATGCCCGGGGCGACTGAACTGCCATTTCGCCAATTCGCCCGTGAGTGGATGTTCACGCTGCTTTTCGGCACCTGTATGCAGGTCAAAGGACCACGGCTCTGCGATAATCTGGTCTTCCACGATAATCGGCCGATGCCGATAGTTGGCGTCCTTGGCCCACAGCTTTTGTCCCGTCTCGGAGTCCAGCACAAGCAGGCGGCGTTTGCTGAACTGACCCGAGAGAAATTGTCGCCAATAGTGACCATTGGCATTGGCGCCACAAATCAGCACGTGGCCCGCCTGGAACATCAAGGTCAACTGGCCACCCCCGATCCCGACATAGCTGCAATCCGTGACGTCCACCGGGACGGACCACTGCTGTTTGCCGGTCTCCGCATCCAGGGCGACAGCCAGACGCAGGTCGAGCTTCTTGAGTTCGGCTTCTTTCTTTTTTGCTTCCTCGGGCGGCAAGCTTTTCAAAGCCGTCTTGTCTTCACGCAACAGGGCATCCCGCTGTTGCTGCGAAATCGAGCTGTCGATCATGAACACGTGTCCGTCACCGACCGCGATGGTGACGTGCATGATGTTCTTGCCTTCATAAATCCATTTCTGCTTGCCACTGGCGACGTCGATCGCAAAGATCGCATGTGTGGTGTTGGCGACCGTGTGACCACGACGTCGCAATGATCGTTCGAGCTCCTTCCGCACGGTGCTCGTCCCCAGCAGCAGACCGTCATAATACCCGACGTAGCCCCAGACTCGCGGAACATCATCGTCCGACTGCGGGGCTTTGTGAACGCGTCGTACCCGGCCGGTGGCCGCGTCAAGTTCGGTACAGGTATCATCAACGGCAATGAACAAAGCGTCATCGCTCGCTGCCAGGTTGCTTGTCTCCTCGTTGTTGAAGACGCCCGTGCGCAAGGCGCCAGGATTCTTGTATTCCCAGAGGAACGAGCCGTTGTAGGCGTCGTAGCACAAGATGCTTTCGATACCTTGGATGAACATGCGGCCGTTGGTGGACAGTGGTGCGGCGGCGGCTTCGTGGCGATTGACCATCGAGGCAGGGCCGGGATCGCCATACCACAGGACCCCCATTCCACCCTTGACTCGGTAGTCTTTGCTCATCGACGTGTTGGCCACATCGCCGTACTGGTGCGACCAACTGCCAGCGCCCGGCAACGTTCCACGCGTCGCCGTGACGTACTGATCGTCAGCAGAACTTTGCTCGAGGCGAATATTCAGCGTTGCAAGCCACGGTTGGAGGGTGTTGGTCATCCAGCGGGCAGAGCGGCCGGGGGCCGCCGCAGGTCCGCCCAGACAGATCATGCCGCCGCACGGTTTGATACGGCGGGCAATCTGCCCCGGATTGGTCGGCGGCGTTCCTGTCAGCAACAGAGTATCCGACACGACAAGGTTGGCAAAGTAATTGGCCAGCGGCATCTTGGCCGGGTCGGCTTGAATGACAATCACGCGATTGCCGTACAATCCGGCCCGGTCCAGCGCCTGACGTGCCGCCACGACCTTGGCCGGATCCGATTCGACACCGACGATTTTGAGCTCCGATTGGCGCGCCAGTTCGAAAGCCAACCGACCTTGTTCGCAGCCAGCCACCAGGCAGAAGCCACGCGTCAGTTTGGTTCGCTTAAGAATCTCCCGGGCCGCCTCCGCATACATTGCCGAAAGGCTATCGGGCGCGTAAATGGCCTCGTTGTTGGCCAGCGGAAGTTGTGTGGGGCGTTCCACCTGCGGCGCAACGTCCGGCGCGCCAAAGGCGTAGATTTTGCCATGCGAAGTGCTCACGAACAGCCGCCCATTGGCTGCCGCCAGACCACTCGCCTCGCCCTCAATCTTTGCCTGCCACAGTTCCTTGCCGGTCGATGCGTCATAGCTTGCGACGCTGCCCTGACCACCGACCACCACGACCTCGCCTGCCACGATCAGCGACGAATCGGCCGTGGTCTTCGTGCTCCAAAGCGTGCCGACCTCCGACAGCGCGGCGATCTCTGTGGTCAATGCGCTGTTCTGCTTGTCAAAATCCTCCCGTTTCATGCTGCTGCGTTTTCGCGACAGGTTGTATTGCTCCAGGTTCAGCTTCTGCCGTTCGACGGTTGCCGCCGTATGTTTCTTGCGATCAAGGGCCGCCAGGCGAGTTCCTGTCGCGACAAAGCCACGCTCGCCGGTGATCGCCAACTGGCGTCCATCGATCCACGCGTGCCCGGTCGAGCCCGTTTTTTGATCGAGTGCCAGGAAATGATGGGGGCCGGACGAATAGATCTGGCCGTCGGCAAGCAATGCCTTGTAGCCACCGACGACGCCACCCGCGGTGGAACGCCAGCTATGCGTCCGGTGATGAATCTGCTTACCCGTGTGTTTTTCGAAGGCGGCCGGCAGTGAACGCCCCGAGGGTACGAACAGCGTATCTGCCGTACAAAGCAACGTCCCCTGCGGCGAGAGGGGGTTACGACCGGCGTCCTCCTGGCTGATCCGATCGTTTTTCCAGACGACGGCACCCGTCGCGGCATCAACGGCCATCAAATAGACCGTCTCGTGCGGAAAGACACCGGCACCAAAATACGCCACGCCATCATCGACCAGCACACCCGTGCGGACTGGCCAGCGTGAGATCATTTGCCCTCGGGCTAACAACCGCTCGTCTCTCGGGCCGGCTCGCAGGGACCAAATTGGCTTTCCCGTGGCGGCGTCGAGGCAATAGACAAAGCCGTCGTCCGAACCGACATACACCTTCTGGTCCCAAACCGTCGGCGCTAAGCGAATTGCGCCGTCGGTAAAAAACTTCCAGACGAGTTCGCCGGTGATCGCATCCATGCAACGCACTTGGTGGTCTACCGATGATCCGAAATAGACGCGGTTGGCGACCGCCACCACATCCAGGCCCTTGTCGTAGGCGACCCGATTCCGCATCAACTTACCTTCAATCGGCTCGGATCGCGGACCTGCCCAAGCAAGTTCCGGACGCGCCGGTGCGGAGTAGACCCACTTAAGCTGCAGCTGTTGTGGGATGTCGTCAGGTGTCGCGCCCGTGCGCGCGTTGTCCGCCAAGTTCGTTGGCCAGTCCCCGCGGGCGTTGGTTTGCATCGCCAGGATTAGGATCAAGACGATCAGGCCGTGTGACAAACGCATGGTGAATTCCTGTCAGTCAAGCGGGTGGAAAGGAAGGTGGGGTGGATTCCTGGGGGCGATCATTCTAACGGATTTTCGTGCCGCCCGTAAAATCATTGTTTCGGCAATCTGAAGAATGCCTGCATTTGGGGCCTGCAGGGAGGCAACAGCGGACGGGCGCCGAATGGCCAGCAGGGCCTGGATGACCGCGGCCTTTCCGGAACATCGAGGACGCTTGTTAACACCACCGGTCGGTCGAGCCTCCTCCGCCCCAAAAGGCGCATCACGCCCTGGTGTCAGCGATGGGAATGCAAGACGGGGCAAACATCGAACCACTGCCGTCCCTCATCGTACATCCATTGCGTGGAGGCTTCCGGGCCCCACATGCCGACGGGATAGGTTTCCAGCAGGGGCGCCTCCGCGGTCTGCCAGGCCGCGATGATGGGGTCGAAGATCCCCCAGGCCAACTCGACTTCGTCGCTGCGAGCGAACAAGCTGGCGTCGCCCGTCAT
>JAUIHJ010000759.1 GCA_030432015.1 bacterium | reverse complement strand
CAGAGCATCATCGCGGGCACGGCCCTGAGCCTCCTGCGGAATCGGCCGGCGTGGATCTGTCGATTGACCAATAACCCTTACCACGAGATTCCCTGGTTCCTGTTACCGTGGGCCCGCTGGTCACTTGCCCGCGCGGATTGGGTTGCGGGATGTTCGAACGGTGTGAGCACGAGCCTTGCGGAATATTTACGATTGGATCCGAGTCGCGTTGTGACATTGCGAAACGTCGTGGATCTGGATGACATTCAACGGCGATCGCGCGAATCGCTGGCGGAAAACATGAAGCCACGGCGATTTACCGTCGTCCACGCCGGTCGTTGCCATCCTCAGAAGAACCAACGCCTGTTACTCGAGGCGTTCGCTCGGTTTCGCGGTCGCCCCGCCGATCTTTGGATCCTCGGAAAAGGCCCTCTCCGTGGGGCATTGGAAGCACAGGCCCGACGATTGGGGCTCGTCGAGCAGGTGCGGTGGCTCGGGTTTCAGAAGAATCCCCACAGCCTCGTTCGCGCGGCCGACTGCTTTGCCCTTTCGAGCAACTACGAAGGGTTGCCGAACGCCCTGATCGAATCGTTGGCATGCGGCACGCCCGTCGTCTCGACCGACGCGCCTTACGGTCCGGCCGAACTGGTACGTCCTGGCGAAAACGGCTGGCTCACACCGGTCGGTGACAGCACTGCGCTGGCGGACGCGCTTGAACGATTGGCGGATTCCCCGGAGGAACGGAGGTGCATGAGCGAGGCAGCTCCGTCGAGTATGCGGGAACAGTTTGACCCAAACGACGTGTTGGACGGCTACGTGCGGCTGATCCGTGAAACGGTGGATGCCCATGCCATGCGAGCGTGTCAGAGGTCGAACCGATGAGTTGGCGCTGCACGCCGGAATCGTTCGTCGCCTGGACTTGGCGCGCGACAAAGATCGGCCTTTACGAATGCGCCCACCTGCTTATCCGACCCGTGTGGTGGTGTCTCTCGCTGGTCTGGCTGTGGCCCACGGCACGAAACTCGGGGGATCGCCGGCGCATCCTGTTGTTGGCCAACAACGAAATGCTGGCGCTCTTCGCCGCGGATTTGTCCGCGGACCTGGCGCAGGATGATCGGATCGAACTCTCCTTCAGCAGTCCCGCGTTCGTTGATCGTCGAGTCCCGAATTCCCAGGTTGTTGCCAACGCGGGTCTGCCGCAGGTCGGATTCTTGCGGGCGCTCGTGACCCGGTGGGACTTGATCATCAATCCAGATCATTTCCCCTCGGCCCTCTTCCACCCGCGCATCCCCAAGATTTTTTCCGCACACGGCCTCTTCACCGGCAAACGCGTGCGGGGGGCGCTTTACGAGTACGGTCCTCGAGCACGCCGCTGGAACGGTCGCCCGATCTACAAGAAAATCTTTGCGTCCGGGGCTATCGAACGCGATTGCGCGCTGCGTTCCGCACCATCCCTGGCGCCCGTGGTCGCTGTCACCGGCAGTTTGCAGGTGGACAAATTGTTGACGTTGAATCGCCGCCGGGACGAGATTCGCAAGGAACTCGCAATTCCCGCCGGTCGAAAAACACTCATCGTGATGAGCAGTTGGGGACCGAACTGTTTGTTGCAACGCGACGCCCAGCGGCTCTTTCCCGTCGTGCGAGAATTAACCGACGAGTATCACGTTTTTCTCGCAGCTCACCGGAACAACTTTTTTCGCGGTGCAAGTGCCGACCGTGATTGGCAAGGGTTTCGCGCCGAGATGACAGCATCCGGCGTCACGGTACTCGATGCCGGCGACACCTGGTGGCCGTACCTGGTGGCCGCCGATATCGCACTTTGCGACTACACGTCGCTCAGCCTGTATTTTGCCCAACTCGTTCGTCCGATCGTCTTCGTGAAAATTCAGGAAAACGACTTCTTCCCCGGCTCACCACTATTACAGCTCTACGAAATCTCGCCCAGACTGACGGAGCCTCAACGGCTCCGCAGCATCCTTGCCCAAGCGGAACACCGGTACCCGCTGGAGAAGCTGCGACACATCGCCGAGCAGACGGTCAGTTTCCGCGAGGGCGCGGCCAATCGAATTCGTGCGGCGGTGGCCGAGACGGTCGGACTTCCATCAACCACTGCCACGTCACCCAACGGCTGCAATGGCTGAAACGAAGCAGGAATATCGCAGGCCCGCGTCACGAAAGGTGCGGCTGGCCATGCTGGGAAGCATGCCCCCGCAGCGCGGAATTAGCACCTATTGCCGGGAACTCGCCGACGCGCTGAGCGGTCGTGTGGAACTTGACGTGGTCAGCTTTCGATCGATGTATCCAGGCTGGCTCTATCCAGGCCGAGAACAACCGCTCGACGAAACATTTCCCGATGCCGGCGGTGAAAATTATCGCATCCGTACCCGGCTGACCTGGTGGAATCCCCTCACCTGGTTTGCCGAAGGTCTGTTTGCTGCCGCCGACGTCCTACACGCGCAGTTTTGGAGTTTACCCCTGCTGCCGTTAACGCTGACCGTGATGTTGTTATTTCGAGTGCGCCGCAAAGGCGTGGTCCTGACGGTCCACAACGTGTCGTCGCGCGAGTACGATCGGCTGTATCAAATCGGCCTGGGCCTCCTCGTCCGCGCGGCGACTTCCGTTGTCGTCCACACCACGGCTCAGGCAGAGGAGTTGGTGGCGAGGCACCCGGCGTCGAGCCAGAAGGTCGTTCGAATTCCACACGGCGTTCTTCGCGCCTACCGCGACCAACGCCTCGACCAACCATCGGCTCGACAAATCCTCGATCTCCCCAAAGCGAGTCGCGTCGTGCTGTTTTTTGGTGCGATCCGACCTTATAAGGGACTTGATGTTCTCTTGGAGGCGTTTTCCGAGGTTGTGCGAGCGTTTCCCGACGCGATGTTGCTGGTGGCCGGAAAGCCCTGGGGAACCTGGGAACCCTACCAGCGTCTGATCCGCGAGCATGGGTTGGAATCGCGGGTCGCCTGTCGACTGGAATACGTTCCCACCGACCAGGTCGCTTCCTACTTTGCAGCCGCCGACTTGGCGGTATTTCCCTACCGGGAATTCAGCGCCCAAAGCGGTGCCGCACTCGCGGCGATCGGTTGCGACCTGCCGATTGTGGCTACGGATGTTGGAGGGCTGCGGGATTTGGTTCTCAATCGCAACTGCCTGGCACCGCCTGGAGATGCGGCGCAACTGGCCAAATCGATGCTGACGGCGTTGCGCGACGACACGACCCTCAAGAGGCTTCGAGCTGATAGCGCAACGGTCGCGAGCGAATATCATTGGGATGGAATCGCCGAGAAGCTGGTGGCCCTTTACTGCTCGCTGACGCCCACAGTTCGGCCGAAAGCCGAATCGATCGAGGGCCGCAGGCCCTGCCGGCAACGTGGAATTTCCAACGAACCTGCCGGTAGACGCTGCCGGGAGCAAGCGCCACCGTCGGCGAAGGTCCATGACGCTGCCGACTGAGATTATCGAGCCGCAGCGCTACGAAACTTCCCCGAGCGACGACGCCAGCGATTCGCTCCAGCCTGCGTCGGCCGTTTGGAGGTTGTCTCCTGTCGCTGTCGCCTACCTGTTGCTGGCAGCGGTATCGCTGGTGCATGGATCGTCGGCCACCGGCTGGGTTGTGTTCGGACCGGCGGTGACCCTATGGCTCCGGCTCAGCTACGACGCCTGGGTGGTGATGTCGGTGCTGCTGACGTTTGGGATGACAGGACATCTCGTCCTCGATTGTTGTGGGGAATTATCGGGCGTCCGGCGCCTGACCAAGGTGCTTTTTGCATGTGCCGCCGGATCGGCCGTATGCGCAAGCATCCTGCTGCTGCTTTCGCTGGCGGGGTGGTTGGCGTGGTGGACGGTGTCGGCGGGCGCCATCGGTGT
>JAUIHJ010000758.1 GCA_030432015.1 bacterium | reverse complement strand
CACAGTGCTTCCTGACGGCATGGTGCTCCTCCAAGACGAGTACGTCACCTACCTCGTCGAGGACGGGGTGCTTCGGCGGTTTGCGGGCACCGGCGAGTATGTCCCCGGGCCCCTTGTCTTGCCGGCGCTGGCTCGGGAGCTCTCGGTCCATCTCGTCGCGCCCACCCTGCACGACGGCAAGGTCTACGCGAAGGCCCAGCGTGACATCGTGGCGATCGACCTCGACACCAACCTCACAACGCTTGTCTTCCACAGCCAGGCTGACCCGGGCGACTGTCGTCGCTGCTTAGTTTTCTTACCCATGTCTCTTCACCTCTTCACATGCACCATCGGCTTCGCAACGTTGACTCCCCGAACTCCGCCATCGATACTGGGTGGCTCACCACGCACTGGAGGAATCAAAGTGCCAAACTCAATAAAAGGGGGCTATTTCGGGTCGGACTCATTAAACGTCCGTTTACTACACACAATTGCGACACTCATTCTCACCGGACTCGCAGCAGTATTGTCAATGGATGCGTTTATTTACGCATCCGAATCAACTTCACAGAGTGTCCCTAACATTGTGCTAATACTTGCCGACGATCAGGGTTATCAAGACGTCGGCTGCTTCGGTTCGCCGGACATTCGAACCCCCCGCCTTGATGCGATGGCCGCCGAGGGGATGAAATTCACCAGCTTTTACGCGCAGCCCATCTGCGGACCATCAAGAGCCGCCATCATGACCGGCTGTTATCCCCTACGTGTGGCCGAACGGGGCAACGTCAAGCAGATTCACCCGATTCTGCACAGCCAGGAAATCACGGTGGCCGAGCTGCTCAAGACGCGTGGATACGCCACCGCGTGTTTCGGCAAATGGGATTTGGCGCGACACAGTCAGCAAGGCTTTCATCAAGACCTGCTGCCGACACATCAGGGCTTCGATTATTTCTTCGGAACGCCGACCAGTAATGATGGCTTTGTCGACCTTTACCGCAACGACGAGCTCATCGAACGTAAGGCCGACATGTCAACGCTGACGCGGCGGTATACCGACGAAGCGATTGGCTTTATGGAGAATCACATCGACGAGCCGTTCTTCGTTTACCTGCCACACACGATGCCGCACACGAAGCTCGATGCGTCGCCGCAGTTCAAAGGGAAAAGCAAGCGTGGCCTCTACGGCGACGTCATCGAAGAAATCGACTTCAATGTCGGCCGCATCTTGGACACAGTCAGGAAACATCAGATTCAGGACCGCACGTACGTGCTGTTCACCAGCGACAACGGACCGTGGCTGATCAAGAATAAGAACCATGCCGACGGCCGGCTCCCTTCCGATCATGGCGGGTCGGCCGGGGCCTTGCGGAGCGGCAAGGTCTCGACATTTGAAGGGGGCGTTCGTGTTCCCACGATCGCCTGGGGGCCAGGGCGTGTTCCAGCCGGAACCACGTGCGACCATCTCGCCAGTACACTGGACGTCCTGCCAACACTGGCCGCACTTGCCGGGGCTGAGGTTCCGCAGGACCGCGTCATCGACGGAGAAGATATCAGACACTTGTTGAGCGGCGAGTTCGAAAAAGCAAATCCTGAGAAGGCTTACTTCTACTACCTGCGCGTTCATCTGCAGGCCGTTCGCCAGGGACGCTGGAAGCTGCATTTGCCCAGGGAGCGGGAACCTGTCGGCGCAGCGCCCTTTAGCCGCAATGTGCACATCGCTCCGGCGGATCGCGTCGGATTTGATCGTCCGTTCCTGGTTGACTTGACGCATGATCTGGGGGAAACAACGGACGTTGCCGACCAGCATCCACAGGTCGTTAAGCGACTGCTCGGCCTGGCCGAAACAATGCGCGACGATCTTGGCGACTACAATCGAGTTGGTACAAATATGCGGTTTTTCGACCCCTTCGATTCCCGTCCGACGAAGCCGCCTGTCGCCGAGAGTCGCACGAAGCGCAATAAGCGTCGCGTCCAGTGAGCACGTTTGGAGTGAGCCGGAACGCGACGTCGCTGCGGCGTTTTCCAACATCGATCGAATTTCCCCAATCGACCGCAAGGAAAAGTCGCCGGAACGACAATCAACGCGGCCGGGCCTAATCTGGAGAAGCGTAACTCATGAAGACATTGGCTTTCTCATTGGTCGCGGTGTTGCTGGTGGGCATGGACCTGCAGGCCGCCGACTGGACAATCGACAGCGCAGCGGACTGGACGCAGTACATCAAGTCCGCCCAGGGAGCCAGCGTCGGCGGCGGCAGCGTTGCACCGCAAGCGGAGACGGCGGAGATCGTCACTCAGATTTATGCTTCGACGACGAAGCGATCGGCAGCGACGCTCACCGTGAAGCAATCGTCAATCTGGCAGAATTGGCTTCCAATTGAAAATCTGGGGCCGGCCAATCTGGCGGACGCCCCCGTGCTGCTCACGGTGGGGCCCAACAACTACTGGATGTTCGGCCGTTATGGCCGCGGTCAGCCACGGCCGCGGAATGGCCGAAAACGTCAGTCTCTGGCTCCGTTTAAGCCGGAAGCGGCAACGGTCGAAGGCTTCGACATCCCGCTGCAAACCACGCGGTTCCCCAATCAATTCGATGCTCCCGGCGGTCTGAAACCCAGTAAGGGGGGCTACCACGCCTGGCAAAGCCGCGACATGAAGCACTGGGTCCATCACGGTCCGGTCACGGAGGGCTTTTCGAAATGGGTCACCAGCGCGGAATGGGTCGATGGCAAGGCACTGATCTATTACGACTTTCCCAACGATCAGGATCCGCACGTCTATGTCGATGACAATCTCTTCGATGGCGAGCCCGGCGAGAACAAGGGCCTCGCCGTCAAGGATCCGTCCCACGGGTCCGATGCCGGTTTTATTCGTGACCTGCAGGGAAACATGCATGTGATCATCGAAGACTGGAGCCCCATTAATGCCAGCAAGCGTTCCTGGGATTCGCCGCTCGCCGGCCACGCGGTAAGCCCCAACGGGATCACCGGTTTCATATTTCGGAAACCGCCCATCGACAATCGCACCATGGCGACCGGAAAGATCGCGACGTACAAGCATCCGCATTGGGCCAAGGAAGATCCGAAGAATTACCAGACCAACGTCGCGGAATACGAAGTGCACGAGCCGGAACAGGAAGCCTACGGCGACTGGGCGGCAATCTGTGTTGGAGGCCAATACTACCTCTTCGGCGATTACGATCCCGTTGGCGGACATCAGATGAGCGTGGGCTGGTTCACCTCGCCTTCGATCGACGAGCCGTTCACCTGGTGCGACAACATTGGCACTGGGCATCCCGATCCGGACATTGCCTTCGCGGAAGGACAGTTCTACCTGGCCACGCAACAGCGAACGGACTTCGTCAGTCCCGGCCCGTGGGTGGAGACGGTCGAGGTACGCGTCGGTGTCGATATCGACAACGATGAGACAATCGAGCAGTGGACCGACTGGACGCGACTCCAAGAGACCTACGACTATATTCCGGGCTTCTCGAAGCAGATCGCGACCACGCCAGCCCAACTGGATCTCTCGAAATTACCGGCCGGACACGGCTTTCAAGTCCAACTGCGTCTGACCGATTCGACCGAGAATAAATCAAAGCCGATTATCGAACGAATGACGCTGTCATTCGTTGACTAAGCGACCGCCTGTAGCAGCTTACCGGAGACGTTGCAGTCAACGGCCGACGCGCCGCCGTCATCCTCCAGCCACGCTCAGTAAACACTCATGAAAACATCTTCCTTCGTCCAGGCTCTTGTCCTGTCGCTGATATCCGTTGGCACGACCCTCGCAGTTGGTCCGGGTGTGTCAGTTCGAAGTCGACTTCTCCTTTGGAGCCTCTTGGTTTTCCTGAGCGCCATTGTTTCTGTCGTTGCCCTCGGCCGG
>JAUIHJ010000757.1 GCA_030432015.1 bacterium | reverse complement strand
ATCAAAACCGTTACCAGCGAATTCAGTTCGGCGTCGCCCGTGAAAGAGGGTGTGTTGTCGTTGGTAATCCCGTCGGTGGCACTCGCTCCGGTGTCTGAGCCTGCGGCGAGCTCGACGCCGGTCGGCGCGGCCGGTGCGGCGGTATCGATAACCAACGTCAGTTCGGCCGAACTGCCACTGACATTACCGGCAGCGTCGGTCGCCTTAGCGGTCAGCACGCGCTGGCCATCCGCCAGCAGCGCCGCGTCGATCGCCCACGCGCCGTCCGAATGCCCTTGCCCCACCGAAGCTGCGCCTTCGAACAATTCGATCAATACGCCGGCTTCCGCCGCGCCTGTCACCTGTGGCGTGTTATCCTGCGTGACGCCGTCGCTGCTGCTGGCCCCTGAATCACTGGCAGCGTCGAGAGAAATGTCGTGTGGTGCGTCGGGTGCCTGGGTGTCTAATGTGAACGTGATCTCACTGGCAGAGAGAATGATGCCCCCCTTGAACGCGGTAAACCGCAGGCGATGCTCGCCGTCTTGAGAACCGTCAACGCTGAGCGGGTCCGTGAAGGAGAATGATTGGTCTGGCTGGATGTTCACATCGATTCGCGCGCCGCCGTCAACCTGAGCGGTGACGCGAGTTACGGTGGCGATGTCGCCGCCAAGGGTGCCGACAATGTCGGCGTTCATCGTCAGCAGGTCATCGTTCAACGTGCCGCCAGCCGCCGTATCCTGCGCCAAGGCAAGGTTGATCGTAGGGGGGACGAAACGATCGTTGAGTGCATTGATGACGATGAGGATGTCATTCGGCGACAGAAAGCCGTCACCGTTGACATCATAGAACGGTTCAGCCTCCCATCCATCGCGGCTTGCCGGCAGCGCCGCCCCAACTTCGACAATTCTTGGGTCGTTCAGCTCGTTGATTCCTACCAGCGCATCACGGGGACTGAGGGTCCCGTCGCGGTTGACGTCGAGTGCCCCTAACTGGTTCGTCCAGTCTGATACCAGCAGGAGACGTGGTTCGAGGTTTTCAAAGAACAGCCGGCGAGCGCTGGCGTTCGTGTCACGACGACGAACAATGGGGCGACATTTGGATCGAGATCGAACGTGTGGGGATGTTGTCATGGAGCACCAATCAAAAAGGTATCAATGCAGCGTGCAGTTCGGGTCGCGCCAGACGATCGGATTCCGTCGTCAAATTGCGCGCCAAACCACGTGCTGCGATCCAACGGCCAGTCGCGCAGCAGCTTACCACATCGGGGGGTTGTTTCAAATCTTCCAGACCATTCGAACTGGTGTCCACTCGGCTGAAGACGATAGAATACGAATGCCGCTAGCTGCCCCTCGACACGGAGTTACCTGACATGCTGACCATTTTTGGACGTGCGGAGAAACAGCCAGGAGCTTGTGATAACCTCTCGCGGCGAAGCTTTCTGAAGATTGGCGGCGCGGCGCTCGGAGGGCTGTCGCTTTCGCAACTGCTCTCCCTGGAGGCCCAGGCTGGGGTCGGAAGTTCGCACAAGGCGATCATCAATATCTACTTGCCCGGCGGCCCGTCGCATCTCGACATGTGGGATTTGAAGCCCAACGCACCGACCGAGATTCGCGGCGAATTCAATCCGATCAGCACCAATGTGCCGGGCGTCCAGATTTGCGAGCTGTTTCCGCGGGTTGCCGCCATGATGGACAAGTTCGCCATTATTCGGTCGCTGAGCGATTCCGATGGACGGCACGACTGCTATCAATGCATGACGGGGCACAAGTTTGGCGAGCGTCAACCGAACGGTGGCTGGCCCGCCGGCGGTGCGTGGGTGTCTCGCCTGGCCGGGCCTGTCAATCACGCGGTGCCTCCCAATCTGGCGCTGATGTACCCGACCGGGAACCGTACGTGGGGCGAACCGGGCACCAGCGGCTTTCTCGAGATCTCGCACAATCCGTTCAACTTGGTCGGCCGTAAACCGGGCGAAAATCCTGAGAACATGGTGCTCAAGGATATTTCGCTGGAGCGATTGCAGGACCGCGACCAACTCCGCCTGGCGCTCGACAAATTCCGCCGCGATGCCGACGTCGCTCGGAAACTGGAAAGTGTCAACACCTACGCGGAGCAGGCCTTAGGAATCCTTACGGACTCGAAATTGGGCGATGCGCTCGACTTGAGCCAGGAAGACCCGCGGATCGTCGCTCGGTATGGTCAGAGCGACCAGAAATTCCAGCGCGACGGCGCGCCGAAGATGATTGAAAACTTTTGCATCGCGCGACGTCTGGTCGAAGCCGGCGCGAGGTATGTTTCGCTCAATTACAGTCGCTGGGATTGGCACGGTGGCGACGGCATGAATTTTCCTCGCTCGCGAGAAGAGTTCCCGTTGTTGGACCAAGGGCTCGCAGCGCTGGTCACCGACCTGCATGAACGAGGGTTGGACAAGGACGTGTGCGTCGTCGTCTGGGGCGAATTTGGTCGCACACCCAAGATCAACAAGAACAATAGCCGTGATCATTGGCCCCGCGCGAATGCGGCGCTGATGGCCGGCAACCTCAACACGGGACAGGTGGTCGGCGAAACGACGAAGTTTGGCGAGGAGCCGGCGCGGCGCCCCGTGAAGTTTCAAGAGGTGTTCGCGACGCTGTACGACAAGTTGGGGCTGGATGCCCATCGTGATCGCGTCTTCGATGGTTCGGGCACGCCCCGGTACCCGGTCGATTCCGGGGTCGAAGCGATTGCCGAATTGCTCTAGGGCACTTGTGGCCAGAAGGCCTCGACGGCAGACGCGGAAGGTCGTAACGGTTGGCCGAGTGTGGAGCATGCCGGTTGCCTGACGGAACGCTCGATACCTTGTTATTCGGCCGCCATCGGCACGGAGGGCTCGGGGGAACCGGAGCGTGGCGGCGACGTTGGTTTGAGCTTGCCTGCCCGGCCTTGTGTCCAGCGAATCAATCCTTCCAGGCGTTGTTTGCCACGGGCGTAGTAGATCGCGTCCAATGTGGCCAGATGCCCACGAAACATTGGTTCGCGGAGCGTCTTCCAATCGTTGCGAGGCGACGCCCATCCCTGCTGGGCCATCAATTCCAGCAACCCGTCCGCGATCAACTGGTGGCCGTTGATCGTGGGGTGAATGTGATCGAGCAGCATGTTGTCGCCTGTGATGTGGTCCGGGCTGGCCGCCTCGAACGCGGATCTGACATCAAGCAGTGGCGTCCGCGTCTGCTGGGCGACTCGGCCCAGCGCGTCGTAAAGCGGTGCCGTCATGCGGAGGGGACAGAGGTCCTCTTCGACGGCCCGCAGGAGCGATCGACGGGCCAGCTCGAACTTGCGTTGCTGGCGCAAGGCGTTGCCAAGCAGGTAGTGGGCCCCTGCATGGCGATCGTCGACGGCGATCGCGCGACGCAACAGGATTGCTCGACGATCGACGTCGCGTTCGTTCTTGGCCGTCTCCCAAAGCTGGTCGAAATTTGTTTGCTCGGCCGTCGACAATCGCTCGTCATTGGCGAACTTAAATGGTGGGCAGTCTTTGAGGTTGCTGGTCGGATTGACCAGAATCATCGGCACTCCGGCTCGATCCGCCATCGCGACCATTCGGTGCAGATTGAATTCGTAATGCGCTGCGACGTCGCGATGCCACGCGTCGTTGCGATGGTAATCGTCCAACCCGCCGCGGTAGTCCAGCAGCGCGTCCACCTCCAAGCTTAATTGAGGCGGACGAGCGGCAGGGTGTTCAACAATGGCCGATGCGGCGTATTCCGCGTGGCCCAAGGTCCGCGATAGCCACGCCTTCCGGCACAAATTGTAGAATTGCCAACGGGACGACCAACCGTGTAGCCAGGCAATTGTCTGAGGCGTCTGTTTCACCGATTGATACGTACGATCTTCCAGGAACTCGTTAT
>JAUIHJ010000756.1 GCA_030432015.1 bacterium | reverse complement strand
GGCAGCGTCTCTAGCCTTCGTGGCAGCAGCCGTCAAAGGCTTCAGGATCGACGGGCCAAGCCCAACAGGGGAACTCAGTCCAGTCGATGCGGGATCGATTCTGGATCTGATAGATTTCCGCTGGCGGGGCAAGACCTCTGCGCACACGCGCTGCCGCGACCGCGGCCAACTCTTGGGCGTTATGCCATTGGTCCTGTGGCGCAGAATCGGGATTTGAGCGAATCATGACACTTCCTTCAGCGAACGTGAACGGTCAGAAAGTGGTCCTCGTCATTTCGTTCCCCAAGATTATCCGCAAACGCTATATTAACAAAGTTAATTATTTCAATACCTTTCATTGATATCATCAATGCTTGAATGAGGGACTCGGGGCCGCCTCGGTTCCACCGCGGCGTTTCCAACAACCTGGAGGGCGGGGCGTGCGTTATCAGGCGAACCGGATGCAGCAACTGCGTGGCTTCTACTACGCGGCACGTTTCAAGAGTATGACGCGTGCCGCCGAGCAACTTGGCTTAAGCCAGCCATCGGTTTCACTTCAGATCCAGGCGCTCGAACAGGAACTCAAGACGCAATTGTTCGAGCGTCGGGGACCTCGCATCCGCCTGACCCGGGAAGGCAGCATCCTGTTCGACCTGGCGCGTCCGTTGATCGAAGGCTGGCAGGACATTGATGCGGCGTTTGAAGCCCAGCGGGACTCGGTAACCCGGGGATCGGTCAGCATTGCAGCCGGGGGCTCGACGTTACAGTACATCCTGCCTCCTTATGTGAAAGCGTTTGTTCGAGCGCACCCTCAGATCGATCTGCGTTTGCACAACGTGACCGGCAAAGCAGGTCTCGCTCAACTGCGGGCAAGTGAGGTGGACTTTGCGATCGGTCCGCTCCTGGAAACTCCGGCGGACATCCTCTTCTACCCCATCGTGACTTACGACCCGGTCTTGATTACCGCCTTGGAGCATCCGCTCGCCAGCCGCAAGCGGATCTCGCTCAAGGACGTTGCCAAATATCCATTGATCCTGCCGCCCCGCAGCCAAAGTACATTTCGATTTGTCGAGATGGTCTTTGCCGAACATTCGCTGCAACATGATGTCAAACTAGAAGTCGGCGGCTACGACGTGATTTCCAAGTACGTCGAATTGGGTCTCGGTATTTCCGTGGTCATGAGCCATTGCCTGACGGGGAAGGAAAAGCTCCATACCGCGCCCCTCAAGCGATATTTTCCTCGGCGAAGCTATGGCTTGGTGCTGCGGAAAGGCCGGACACTCGCACCGACGGCGCGGCTGTTCATTGAGACGTCGTTCCCGAATATCGACCTTACGCAGATCCCTTTACGCGGTGCGTTGCAGTCTTTCGGCTCGAATTGATATTGTCACATGGCGCGAATTGTCGATAAATACCAGCAGTGGCGGCGTGCCGCCGTCAGCCTTGTGCTGATGCATCCGAGTGTGCGGTGACCGCCACGTACAGAACACTCGGTGCCGCTGATTCGGTAAGGATCCGACTCGTGAGGCCTGAGCCTACTGTGCAGGCCGTGTGCGACGCGACCATCGCAAGGTCGCGCCGCATTCTTCTGGCGTCACGACATATCAGATCAGAGGAGATGGAAAAATGGTTGCCAGCAATACCCAGCAGCGGCCCGAGACGTTGGAGACGCGCGACGACATCGACCTGGAGCATCGTCTGGTGAACTTCCTCCACGCCCGCCATGTCCAGGGTGCGGAGACGGTGCACTTCGAGATCCACAAAGGGACCGTGGTCGTTAGCGGGACATTGCCGTCGGGCCGTGCCAAATGGTTGTTCATGGGCTGCTGCCGCAACGTTGCAGGCGTGATCAAGCTGATTGACGAAGTGGTCGTCGAAACCCATTGAGTGCGCGCCGCGGCGAACGGATACGCTACCCCAGCGCGACCGTTAGCCCGTTGTCGTCGCGCATCCCGTTTGGTCGGTCGTGGCAGGCAGCATCAGCAGAACGGCGGTGGCGACCTTCACGTCGCCGGAACGTGCTGCTGCACAAATTCGGTCACACGTTGGGGGCTGACAATGCCCATCAGCTTTTGATCCAAACTCAGCACCGGCACGTGCCGAAAACCGGCGACCGCCATCACCGAAAACGCTGCCGCCGCGGAATCGGTCTCGTACACAAAGACCGGGTTCTCGGTCATCAGACTGCGAACGGGCTGGTCCTTGACGCGATCAAATTCCAGCGCCACCCGGTCCAGGACGTCGCGGTCCGAGAAGACGCCGAGCAACTCGCCGTCTTGCTCGACCAGCAGGCACGCGACGTGAAGTCCAGCAAGCTGTTTCACAGCCTCCCCAACGGACACATCCGGGGCGATGGTCGCCATGGGCTCGTGCCGAATCTGGTCAACGGTCTGCTCGGCCAGCGCCTGTTCGAGGGCATCTGCATAGACCTTGGGATCGTAATTCTCCAGGGGATCCTGGAATTCTTCCGGGTCGGGGATCGTGGCGTCAGACATATTCAGGCTCCTTCACGTTTGTTCGAATAGGGTGTGCCACCGATGCGTTGCACCATGACCTGGTCGGGAAAATGATCCGCCACGAATTCGATCAGGCCCTTCTGACCCGTTAAGCCAGCCACGCGGCCGGATTCGTCCACAACGCAGATAAATCGCACGTTCTTCAGTTGCATTGCCTCGACGACATACGTAATGGGGTCGGTCAGTTTTACCCAGGTGCAGGGCGAGGCCATATGCTTCTCGATCGGCTCATTGACGACCTGCCCGCCGTGCCGGCCCAACAGTTGAGTCAATGCGCTTTCGGTGAAGATTCCAACGGGTTTGTCGTCACCGTCGACGACGATCACGCATCCCAACTTCTTATCGCGCATGCGGCCAATCACGTCGCGTAGCGTCTCGCTGGGCGCCGCCGTGACCGGTTCGCGAAGTGACAGCCTGCTTACCGGCTCGTCATGAAAATTCTGTTGAAGTCCCATCGAAGGCGTCTCCTGTCTGCTTGAGGGCGTCCACTTCTGGTGACCTCGCATTGAACGAGCGAGCGAGAGCCAGAACTGCGACTTGAAGTACCGTACTGCTTTTCAGACGGTCCCGAGTTCACCACGCTGGCCCCTCACCGAGACATGGGCAAACTCGCTGATCGTTCGATTGAGCACATGACATGCCACAGCCTGACAATCAGCCTCGCCCCGGTGCGTGTGAAGTTGCACGAATCACGCATTCCACCGACGCCTCCGTTGTGATGTTGCGATCTTGTTGAGGCCGCAGGCATGTCAGTTCGTACCCGGGACTGCAACGACCAGGGGTTGGTTGGCTGATTGCTCGAACGCCTTGAAGCAATGACGGAAATCTTGGCCTCGATGAACTCCAGCCGCCGCTGCGCGGCTAATTGCCGCGACACGAAATCGCGGCGGCGCGGGACGTACGGCGAGCAAGCGAAATCATCACGATTGCCTCCCTCACGGACGTTCCAGTTCGCAATTTCACACACGTCGCAACTTCAAGACCTCGGGGCACGCTTGCCGCAACGCGACGGTCTTCCCCCCAGGCCCAGAAACAGCGTGCCCCGGAATCTCGAGATTGAGATCGCCATAGCGCGCGAAACATTTGCAACTGCACGCGCGCGGCGCGCGAATAGGCACATCTACCATGGAGCCGCGGCACGTGGCCGAGATTTCGATCACGGGGCCACGTGGCCCATCTCAGGTGAGGGACGTTCCATCGGCACGACGGTGCAGGAGCACAACCGTTGAATGCGCCTTAACCGAGTAACGGCTCGACCGAATGGCAGCTTCCGCGCCGGGCTCGCGAAAGTCTTGCGGGCTCCTGCGGCTGGTATCGATGACGCGCCGCCAATCACTGGGGCGTCCAACGTGGATGGTGAACGGCTGATCCTTGG
>JAUIHJ010000755.1 GCA_030432015.1 bacterium | reverse complement strand
GGCCGATCCCGAACTCCATTTCAATGGCCTGGCAACACTCATTCGCTTTAGTCGTATCGATCTGCGCACGGAAATCGACATCGATATTGATCAATTGCGATTGACTCCCGAGGGGACCAGCCAGGCCCATTGGGCCATTGGCCGCATTACCTATCCCAGAACCAATGATCATCCCGAAGAAGAAGTTGGCTATCTCCTATACCTCAAGTCTTCGTACACCGGTGACGAGGACGCGGTCATCAAAGAGTATCGCCACCGCAATCCTGATTTTCCGCATCAAACGACGGCCGATCAGTTCTTCGACGAGGGACAGTTTGAGGCCTACCGGGCACTTGGGCAGCACATCGCCGAGCAGGCGCTGAAGGAATTCAAAGGCAAGGCTGCGGCAGGGAGCAAGGCAACACGGAGCCGTCCTCAGATGTCCTACGACGATTTGGGGACATGGCTGACGGAGCTCTGGAACACACGCCAACAAGGGAAACAGGATTCGGTGAAGGACCAGCCGGCGAGTCGATCGGCTTCAACGTCCCGCCGCCGCACGAAAAAGTCATCGGACTGATCTGTCTTGTGGCTGTTCTAACGCCCTATCGTTTACGCCCGGCGTAGGATTGCCTGCGGCGCGGCATGGCCCGGTTACGACGTGGGAATGCGTCGGGAAATCGGCGCGCAAACGGGATTAGAAAAAGGCGCCCGGTCGGGCCAGGCAAACATGTGTACGTTGAGGCTCAACAACGTCAGGGCTTGGCAAAAAGTGGGGCCGACTCGACGCCTCTGCGGGTCCCATTGGCGCGCCGATTTCCAAGGCGGATCGGTGTAAGCCGAATGCCAGACAGTGCAGTTACTTGAACCGCTTTGAACGTTGGTTCGTCATCTGTTCCGCGAGTTGGGCTTTCTCCATTCCTCGAGCGACCGCTTCGCTGCGGCGTTGTGCGACCGGCCCGAGCGGCGCCGCCGAGCTTTTTCCGCCGCTGATACAACGACGGCTGGGGCCGATTGACGCGGAAGCGCTCTGGAAGCAGTGCCTTGGGGATTGATCGTCGCGCGCTCTCGACGGTGGTCGTTACGGAGCCGTGCCGTGTTGGCAGAGCATTCCGCAACACCGAGACACGATGTTTATTTGTCGTCGTCGTTCAGGCCCAGGATCGTGTCAATTGTCTGCGTTGAGACGGCGTGATATCCGGGGCGAGCTTGTTCATAAATTCGCTTGGCGACCACAAGCCCGGTGTCGGTCTTCGCTAAGGCCTCGTATAGCGGCTTCAAGAACTTTCGACGCCCTTGCCCGGTCAAGAATGCCTCCAACTTCTGCATGCCGGGTTCATAGCCGGCACCGATCACAAGCAGCAGCCAGTCGTGCGTGATCTCCGAATTTCCGGACGCTGTGAATTTGAATTCGGCATCCAGGCGGGTCATCTGGTCGATCGTCAAGCCGCCTTTGAAAGATCGCAAGAAGTGGTTCCAGTGGTGCGTTGTCCAGTCCTTGGTCTGGAACGCTTCACTGATCTCAGCGGGTGACTTGCCACCCAGAAAGGCCGCGGCGGCCGCGGCAACCCGCGCGAGCTCTTCGGTTTCGACGACCGGGCAATTGTCGGGCAGCCCAGGCGAATAGACCCACGCCCGTACGTCAACTTCGACTTTCAGGTGCTCGTCCAAGTATTTCAGGAAGCCCTCGGTCGTCATGCTTTGGAAGGCAAACGTTTCGAAGTAGGTTCGCAGGAACGCGTCCCATGTTTCGCGACCCACCTTTTCTTCCAGCATCCGCAGAAAGAAGTAACCCTTGTCGTAGGCGATCGCGGTCATGCCGTCGTCCGGATTGCGATTGGCCAGGTCGAGCTTCAGCCACGTGTCACGGGCTTTGAGATCTTTGATTTCATCGAGCAACCCATCTAACGTCAGCCTGGCCAGCATCTCTGCATAGTCGCGGCCGTAGATGGCTTCCATGATTCGCTGTTCGAAGTAGACGGTGAATCCTTCATTGAGCCAAAAGTCATTCCAGGTGGCATTGGTCACCAGGTTCCCAGACCAGGAATGGGCCAGCTCGTGCGCGATCAGGGCAACCAGCGAGCGGTCACCGGCGAGGATCGTGGGGGTCGCGAAGGTGAGTCGCGGATTCTCCATGCCGCCGAAGGGAAAACTTGACGGCAGGAAAATGACGTCATAGCGTTCCCAGCGATACGGCCCGTACAGTGTTTCCGCCGCCGCGATCATCCGTTCGGTATCCTGCAGCTCCCAGACCGCTTTCTTCACCACCGACGGTTCCGCGTAGACGCCGCTGCGTGAACCAAGCTGATGGAATTCCAAGTCGCCAACCGCTAACGCCAGCAGGTACGACGGAATGGGCTGCTTCATCTCAAAGTGGTAAATGCCGGTCGCGGTCTTCACCTGTGGATTGGAGGCGCTCATCACGGCCAGCAACTGTGGTGGGACTTGGATCTTGGCCGAATAGGTCATCCTGACGGCGGGAGTGTCCTGGCACGGTACCCAAGTCCGGGCCAGGATCGCCTGGGATTGCGTAAACAGAAATGGATGCTGCTTGTCCGTCGTTTGCGCCGGTGTCAGCCATTGAACGGCTTCCGCCGTGGGCCGGCTGGAATACGAGATAACCACCTGATCGCCAGCGGCCGGAAGTTCAATGGCCAGCGGGCGCCCCAGCTTGGCGACTTCCTGACCTAACTCCCACGCCAACTCCGTTCCATGGACGGTTGCCACCTTGGCAATGTCGAGCCCGTTGGTGTCAAGGAACAGCCTGGACGCGTCGGTTCGGCGATCGACGGTCAGTGTTGCTGCTCCCACCAGGCGGCGGGCGTCAAAATCAACCTGCAAGTCCAAGTGCAGATGGGTAACGGCGACCTCGTGGGGGCGAGCGAACGAATGGGGCAACTGCTGGGGGTAAGCGGTCATGTTGAAAAATGCCACGATAACGAAGGCGAAGCCGTAAAGATGACGAGGTTTGAGGTTCATCGTGCTGTCGCGAAGGGGATGAGTTGCCGGGAGGAGGACACAATATGACCAAATGCCGCTCGAAAGGCAACGAACGTGGCGGACTCGGCAGGGGACATCACCCTTTCAGGGTGCGGGCTCCGCGTCGTCGAAGCTGCCGTCGCCAACCGGAGGAATTTCCAGCAGTCAGAACACGTTTGGGCGTTCGTCGCTACGTGCGGCGAGCTTGCTCGGATTCCAGAAGTGATTCGATCCGGCGGCGCGGGGACCGGTGATCCGTGCCTGCTGGCGGCGCGTGCGGCATGTCGCGAACGCTCCCAGGCACGACGGGGTGGTTCGGGACGCCTCCATTTTGCTATTTTCAATTCGCCGCGAGGTTGCTTAACTTACGGCTGGAATTCGGCAGACGTGCAATTCGGCCTTGACCCGTGACAGACTGCGCCCCATGACATTGGATGAAGCGGAGACAATCGACGACGGGATGCGGCAATTTGTGCTGTGGGGGCTGGCGATGCTCGGGGTGACCGTCGCAAACTCCGAAGGGGATGAGGCGTCTCTCGAAATTCCGGACCTTCACCGGGCTTTTTTTCACGACGCCAGCTCAGCACGGCTGATGTTTGGCAACGCCATGCATTGCGCCGGCCAGACCGTTCAGAGTCGGGGTGACAAGAGTCCGGCCGACGGGGGAAGTGGATCGTCCACCGACGAAGTCAAACAGATTCCGGTCGACGAGCGGTTTATCGCTTGGCTGATCGGGGAGCTGCAATCTTCCGGCGAGGTGCTCAGCGGGGTTCCGACATTGCCGGTCTCCCGCGTGCACGAGATATCGGCCCGGATATTCGAGGCGTACACGGTTGAGGGCGGTACGGCGCATTTGAGCGGTTGCACGTTGGAAGAGCGGCCCGTATTACGGAGGACCGAGGTTCTTCCGGGGCCGGCTGCGTC
>JAUIHJ010000754.1 GCA_030432015.1 bacterium | reverse complement strand
ACCCGGCGCACCTCGCTGTTAGCCAGGAAATTCTCGACGCCAACGCCCGCAATCGGTGCCCGGCCGGTTATGTCGGTCGTGTCGGCCGGAGGGGCTGCACCAGCGGAGATTCACGTTGGCGCGCCGAATAACCGAAGAATGCCTCAGTACCGGAACGTCGCGTCATGGAATGGAGTCCTTGGCGGGCGGATTACCCTGTCTCACCTGTGGCAGGGGGAAATACCGATCGGATCCTCTCCTACTTACTCTGGTTACGCATGCAATTCCGACAGAATGGGCAGCGCGACGACCGGCGACGTCGTGTGTTGCGGGAAGAATCGTTGACGTCGCCTGCCACGTCCGACACCACGTCACAGAAGGCGGCTCAGGAAAGCCCGCCATCCAAGGTTGCCTGCCGAGGTTATTCGGCGGCGGTCTCGGTCGAATCACAACCACCCATTTCCTGCCTGATCGCGTCGCGGCCTTGGACGTTGAGCGTCCTGGTGTTAGCGGCACTGAGCGTGATTGCCGGCCTCGAAGCGGCCTACGCGCATGTTTTTCATGGCTCGGGATTAGGCGCAGAGGTGACCGGTGCCCTCGATGTGACGGCGCGCGGGAGTCTCGCGGCCTGGTTTTCTTCGGTCTTACTGTCGATGGCTGCCGTGAACGCGGCCCTGGTTTACTGGTTGCGCAGCCACAAGCTGGACGATTATCGGGGCAGGTATCGCGTTTGGCTCTGGACGGCGCTCGGGTTGATGGTGGCTGCCGTCGCCGCCGCGACTGGGCTGCAGGCGGTCCTGGGGCACCTGATCGCGAGCCAGTTCGACACGCCCTGGCTGCAGAATCCCAGCGTCAACGGTGTCGCCGTCATGTCGCTCGTCTTTGGCGGATTGGCTGTGCGGCTGGCGTTTGAGATTTGGCCCAGTCGCCTGGCGAGAACGTGGTCTCTGGTCGTTGCTGTCGGTTACGTGGTTGCGATTCTGATCCGGCTCGATGTCTTGATGATCGACAGCGCCGTCTTGACGGCCATGGCGGAATCGACCGCGCTACTGACCGCCAATTTAGCGGTCGCCGTGACGGTGGCGTCGTTTTGTCGCTATGTCCACCTCGAATCCCAAGGGGCCTTGAAGCCGCGTCGCGTACGGCGTGCGAAGCCGGACCAGGCGAAGGCTGCGGCCACCGCCCAGGCGGACACCGGCGGACCGGTGGCTGACGGAGAAAGGCCGGCCACCACAGGCAAAGCAGCGGCCAAACGAGCTTCCGGCGAATCTGCCACCGCGGCACCGGAACCGACTCAACCTGCGGCTCCCGCCAAGAAAACTCTCAAGACCGCCTCGATTAACGACAAGTCCATTCGCTGTGATTCCCCGCATCAATCGCGAGGTGAATCGCGTCCTGCTGGAACGTCCGCGGGAAACACGAATTCGGCCGCGCAGGCGACCGCAGCCGCGGCGCGTGGCGACGAACAACCTGAGAATGAGGACCCCTTGGATTACCATCCGGAAACGGGTGAAAAGCTCTCCAAGTCGGAACGCAGGCGGCTCCGCAAGCAAATGCGTCGTCAGAAGAAAGTGGGGAGTGGATAGAACGTCGTCAATCCTCGATAGTAGAGCAATTGTGCTCGCGATCACCGGAGCAAGTCATCCGCACCGGTGTCTGGCGGCTTCCAATCCGATCCTACATCATTGGCGCATTGCAGTAACATGGTTCGAACTCGCTTCGCCCCCAGTCCCACCGGCTACTTACACATTGGGGGCGTCCGTACTGCCCTGTTTAACTGGCTCTATGCGCGGCACCACAACGGTCAATTCATCCTGCGGATTGACGACACCGACCAGCAACGCAATGTCGAGGCCGCCCTGCAGCCGATCCTGGATGGTTTTCGCTGGCTGGGAATCGATTGGGACGAGGGGCCGGAGGTTGGTGGCCCGCACGCGCCGTACTATCAATCTCAACGCTCGGCGCGTTACCAGGGCGCCGTCGCCCGTTTGCTCGACGCAGGCTGCGCGTACCGCGACTTTGCCACCACGGACGAACTCGCCGCCGAGCGTGAAGTCGCTCAAAAAGAGAAACGCGATTTCGTCTACAGCCGTCGCTGGATGGCGGAGACGCCCGCCGATGTGGCCCGTTTTGAGGATGAAGGCCGCGTCGCGGTGGTCCGTCTGAAGATGCCGCGCGAAGGGACGTGCCGCTTTCATGATCTGGTTCGCGGCGACGTCGAGTTTTCCTGGGGACGCGAACAGGACCACGTCATCCAACGTGCCGATGGCACCTGCCTGTACCATTTGGCCAGCGTTGTGGATGACGCGGACTTTGAGATTACCCACGTGATTCGCGCCGAAGAGCATCTGCCGAACACACCCCGCCAGCGGTTCATCGCCACGTCGCTGGGCCTCGAACCACCCGAGTTTGCTCACCTGCCATATGTCGCCGAGCCGGGTGGGACGCAGAAAATCAGCAAGCGAAAATTGGCCAAGTATCTCAAGAATCGAGATTTTAAGGAGTTGTTCGAGCACGGGTCGGCGATCGCCGCGGCACTGGGGCGCGAGGTCGAGGCAGACACGTTCAATCCGGTGATCGTCGACTTCTATCGCGAGGTCGGGTATCTGGCGGATGCGCTGCTCAACTACCTGGTGCTGCTTGGGTGGTCCTTGGACGACAAGACCGAAGATTTTTCCCGCGCAGAGATGGTGCAGCATTTTTCGTTGGAGCGGGTCAACAAATCGCCGGCCGGCTTTGACCCCCAGAAATTGCGTGCGACCCAGATGCGGTACATGCAGGCGGTGCCGAGCAAAAAGAAAGTGGCCCTGGTGTTGCCCTACCTGCAGCAAGCGAGGCTCGTGACGTCGCCGCCGCCCTGCGAGACAGGCCCGCGTGTCGCACAGATTTTGCAGGCCGCGGACGACCGCGTCAAAGTGGCTGGTGACATCCTGGAATTCGGCGAATTCTTTGTCGCCGACGATGCGCTGGAATTCGACGAGAAGGCCTTTGAAAAGCGAATTCGCAAGCCCAACGCCACGCCGCTGTTGCTGGCATTTCGAGCGGAACTCGCTGTGCTGGAACCGTTTGACGCCGTCACGACCGAGGCGGCCCTGCGTGCGTTTATCGAAGCCCAGTCGATCAAGATGGGCGAGATCATCCACGCCCTCCGCGTCGCGGTGACCGGCAAAGCGGTCGGGGTGGGGATGTTCGATACGCTGGCGATTCTGGGCCGCGACTCCTGCCTGGCACGCATCGATCGCGCCTGTGCACGCGAGTGACCCCGCAGCGCATCAGGTGATGCTGTCCAGGGAAAATTCGTGTTCATCGTGGTGTTTTGGCGCACCTGGCTTAACCACGATGAACACGAACGATGGCCGTCAACGACGTCTCCATTCCACTTACCGCAGCGACTCGCCCAGTTCGACCAGCTTTGATGTCGAATGGCGGCGGACGACCGAGCCGGGCAAATGGCCGCGGACCTTCATATCGCCATCGACGATGATCGTGATCGGATTGGGGATGCCGGCTTGCGCCCCCTGGGCGCGCTCATTTCGCACCCCAAAGGCGTCAATCGCCTTGCTGTCCGGGTCCGACAGGAGGGGGAAGGTGATTTTGCGCTGCGCGGTGAACTTGGCCAGGACGTCGACCGAGTCGTAGCTGATGCCCACGATTTGCAGGTTCGCTGCATCGAACTTCTGGATGTCCTGTTGCAGTTGGACCAACTGCGTCACGCAGAAGCGTCACCAGTCGGCCGAACGGTAAAACACCAGCGCCACGGGCTTTTGTTTGACCAATTTGTCCAGCGACGTTTCTTTTCCGGCCTGATCCCGGAGGGTGAAATTTGGAGCGGTTTGCCCCACTTCGATCGGTGGTGCCGCGTGGGTTGTTGTCGTGGCCGCCAGCACGAAGATTGCCGCCATCACCGATGAAAATGCGCC
>JAUIHJ010000753.1 GCA_030432015.1 bacterium | reverse complement strand
GAAACCGGTCAGCATCCAATGATTCCCCTTGGTATGGTCGCCCGACCGGTGGCTGACCGTCCTCAGCACAGCCAGCCGATCCGCGATCTGGGCTTGCTCCGGCAGCAACTCGCTGAACTGGATTCCGCCGACGTTGGTCGAGATCGCTCCGAACGGTCCGCGGTACTGGCTGGAGGCGTCAGGCTTGGGGTCCCAGGTTTCGTGGTGCCCCGGGCCACCGCTCATCCAAATCAAGATCACACTGGTGTCGCTGGACTGGTCAACGGTTGGAGCCGCTTCGGCCGCCAGCGTGCGGTGCGCCAGCAGGTCCGCTAACGAGAGTCCACCAAGCCCCAGCACGCCGGCTTCGACAAAACTTCGACGCGTCAAGCCTTCACAATCCAAGCTCGCACTACCGGTCACTCGCAGCATCTGGCGTTCCCTTCGATTGTTGAGTCGAGCTCGACATTCCCTCGTGCTGGCAGGCTGCCGCGACGCGCTGTCGAGCCAGTACAGAACACCGCCCAGTATACCGCGAATTGCGGGCAAATGGCGATCAAGGCCGTGCCGACAGCGACACGGCGGCGGCAAGCGATTATGTTATAGCCTCAGACAAGCCTGCGGGAGGTTATCAATTCGACCACAGGTTTGCGTCGCGTCGCTGCCGTCTACCGCATGATCAACGCGATTCTCCGGCAGAACAAACGGTGGCCCGCACGTTCGCACAATCCATCATCGCCTGGGAGGTACCTCGTGAAGACGAACCTGAATCGACTCTTGATGGCGTTGATTGGCGTGGGGATTTTCGTCCCGATGGCGGTTGCGGCAGACGCCGATGTCGTCAAGGTCTTCATCCTGGCTGGGCAATCCAACATGGAAGGCAAAGCGGCCAATGCTCTGCTGGAGTTCCAAGCCAACGACGCGAAGACTTCCGACCAATTCGCACACCTGCGACAGGATGGCGAATGGATCGTGCGGGATGACGTGTTTATTAAGTTCCTGAACCGGCACGGTGGGCTGACGATCGGTTATGGGTCGCCCAACAAAACCGGACTGGAGCTTGAATTCGGCAACGCCATGGGCGACCATTTCGACGAACCCGTCTTGCTGATCAAGGCGGCCTGGGGCGGTCATTCGCTGTACCAGAAATTTCGTTCTCCCAGTTCCGGCCTGCCCAGCGACGAAGCGCTCCAACAGGAACTGGATCAGGCACAATCACGCGTCAAGAAGAATAACGAGAAACGAAAACGCAACGATCCTCTCCCGACGATGGAAGAGATCAAGGCCGTGTATGGTTCGTCGTATCGCAACATGTTGCAGGAAGTGCGTGACGCGGCAGCAAACTACCAGAGCATGTTCCCTATGCTCAAAGGCAAGCAACTCGAAATTGCGGGCTTCGTCTGGTTTCAAGGCTTCAACGACATGTTCGGCGACTTTGCGCCGGCCGAGTACGAAGCCAATCTCAAACGCTTTATTGCTGACGTACGGCGAGACCTGAAAACGCCATCCCTGCCGTTTGTGATCGGTGTGCTCGGTCAAAACGGATCCCAGCCGGCGAAGGGGGGCATGGTGCAAATTGCCAAGGCACAGTTGGCCATGAACGAGGTGCCCGAATTCAATGGCAACGTCAAAGCAATTCGCACCGACATCCTGGCTGACCAGGACGCCGAGCGTCTTTTCCCGGGCTGGCAAGATCACTTTGAAGCGTGGAAGAAAGTCGGCTCAGACCGGCCCTATCATTATCTCGGCAGTGCGATCTGGTTTAACCGCATCGGACGCAGCATGGGCGAGACGATGATTGAATTGCTCAAACAACCGGGCTGATCGTCGACGTCTTCGGATCGAAGTGCTGAAGTGACTTTAGGTCTTCGTGGTCAAGGAGAATTCGCATGACACGGTTGTTACCAATGCAGTTGTTGGTCGTGCTGGGACTCACGTTCGTATCAGGTCACTTGGCCGATGCCAGTGAGCCAACGCCCATCGAGATTTTCAATCAGCGAATCATGCCGATCTTTCGGTCGCCGCAGCCATCGAGTTGCGTGCAATGCCACTTGGCATCGGTTGACCTGAAGGCATACATCCTCCCTTCACACGAAGCGACGTTCGTTTCGCTGCGTGACCAAGGATTGATCAATCTCGAGGCACCTGCCGAGTCAAAAATCCTGACACTGATTCGGATGGGGCAAAAGGACCTTGACGAGGGAGCTCGATTGATCCACGAGAAGACTCGCCAATCGGAATACGCTGCCTTTGCTGCTTGGATCAAGGCCTGTTGCGAGGATCCGGCGATTCGCAATCTTGCCAAACTCGCAGTCACCAGGCTTGCCAAGCCCGAGGTCCCAGACGAAGTGATTCGGCACGCGAGGAAGAGCCGCGTCGTCGATTCGTTCACCCGGATCGTCTGGTCCCAGCGGATGCGATGTTTTCCTTGCCACACACCGCACGAGATCGACCCGTCGAATCCGAAGCATCAAGCGGCCCTTAAGACGCAACGTGAATTCAAGGCGAAATTCAGCGACGACCAGCTCGCCAAACTTGACATCTTTCGCGAAACCCCCGCGGCAACCCTGCGGTACCTGATCCAACGAAGTCGCGACACCCCCGCCGGTGAATTGCCGCTGATCAACGTACGCGAGCCACGCAACAGTTTGCTGGTGCTGAAGCCCACATCCAAACTTCCGCAGAAACGGGCCGACGGGACTTTCGAGCCTGCATCGTCCGTGGCCCCCGTTTCGCACATGGGTGGCCTGAAAATGCATCCCAATGATCAGTCGTACAAGTCCTTTGTCGCCTGGCTTCAAGATTATGCCAACGTCACCAGCGGACGCTACACCTCGGTGGAAGATCTACCGGCCGACAATTGGCACGGTACCAACCTTGTTCTGCGACTCGCCGGGGCTCCGGAGGACTGGCCGGTCGGCGTTC
This sequence comes from bacterium, assembly GCA_030432015.1. Classification (GTDB taxonomy): domain Bacteria; phylum Planctomycetota; class Planctomycetia; order Pirellulales; family Pirellulaceae; genus ARS98. The sequence continues at coordinate 997 of JAUIHJ010000753.1, read as the reverse complement.
CGGTCCAGCTTTTCGTTCACGCTCGGAAGGGGACGGGCGATGGCTGGGAGCCCGTGCCGGTCGCCTTCACGCAAGGGACCGTAACGCCGCGCAGGATGGTTAACGGCGGGCTGTTTCGGATAACCGCCAACGCGACCGCAGCAACCTCCGGTGCCGCAGGCAACCCGGGGACGCTGCCGCGCGGCGATTATCTGATCAAGGTCTACGTCGATTCCAACGATCGCCTGGCAGAAAACCCAGTCGGATTGCTCGGCCCCGATGACTATGTCGGCCAAGCAGAATTAACAGGGGCACGTTGGCGTGAAGGTTTTCGTCAGGCGGAACAGATTTCCGGTCAGTCGCTGCAGCGGCATTGAGTCGTCGCCTGCACGGCACAGCGCCACGTTTTGCAATGCAGCGCCGCTCCATGCTACAATTCTCACGCGATTGTTTATGCACCAAGCGGAGAAATGCTATGAAGTGTCGCGCGATTTCTGTCGCCATGCTGATCCTGGTGACCACCATCCAAGGTACCGCATTGGCTCAGACGCGAGATGAAAAGGTGCTGGCCGACCGTTCCGAACTCACCGACGATGACCGCTGGATCTACAACGACCTGCCGGCTGGATTCGCTGAGGCGAGGCAGGCCAACAAGCCGCTGTTGATTGTCTTCCGTTGAATTCCGTGAGACGCCTGCGAAGGCATTGACGGGCAGGTTGTCCGTTACGACAAGAGCGTTGAAGCGTTGATGGAAAAGTTCGTCTGTGTGCGCGTGGTGCAGGCCAACGCCATGGATTTGAGCCTGTTTCAATTCGACTTTGACCTGACGTTTGCGGCCTTCTTCATGAACGCCGACAAGACAATTTATGGCCGCTACGGGACCCGTTCGAGTGCGCAGGAGGCGACAAGTGACATCTCCTTGGAGGGGTTTCGCAAGTCCCTCAGGGCGGCCTTGCAAATTCATGAAAATTACCCGGCCCTGCGTGAGTTGCTCGCGGCTAAGCGGGGCCCGCAGCCT
>JAUIHJ010000752.1 GCA_030432015.1 bacterium | reverse complement strand
ATCAATCGCGTCTTCAGGATTCATCGTCGTTGCCTCGTTGCCATGTTTTCCCTTTGGTCCACGCCAGGCGCGCGGACTGACACTCAGCATTCCAGCGCGTCGTCAGGAATACGGTGCAAAACTCTCCAACAGCATCCCGATCACCAAACGCCAACCGTCCACCAGGACGAACAATAACAATTTGAACGGGAGCGAAATCATGGTCGGCGGCAACATCAACATCCCCATCGAGATTGTGACACTGGCGACGACGATATCCAGAATCAGAAACGGCAAGTAGATCTGAAAGCCGATCAGAAACGCGGTTTTCAGTTCGCTCAACATGAAGGCCGGCAGCAACACCTGCAGGGGCACGTCGGCGTAATCGCCGGCCTCTTCGGACATGGTGCGAGATGCTTCCGGCAGGTAGTCATAAAACAGCCAGACGTCATCGTCATTCTTGGCAATGATGATCTGACGACTCATGAAGCGGCGCACCGGTCGTGTCCCAGCGACCCAAGCCTCTTCCATGCCCATTTCAATCTCAGGGTCGGTGTAAGGCCGAATACTCTCTTCGTAAACTTCGGTCCACACGGGAGTCATGATCAGCAATGTCATGAACATGGCGATTGACGTGATCACCTGGCTCGGCGGCAGTTGCTGGATCCCCAACGCCTGGCGAAGCAGGCCCAGCACAACAATGATTCGCACGAAACTGGTTGTCATCAGGAGAATCGCCGGAGCCATGCTGAGCACCGTCAGCAGCAACATGACCTGCAACGCCGAACCAAGTCCCGTTGGGCTGGTCCATTCCTCTGGCCCACCCCGCAGGAGGTCCTCGGCCCCGTTCGCGCCGGGTGTGAAATCCAACATTCCCTGCGAAGGAGCCGGCAACCCATTGGAAGCCCCTTCGGATGACGCTGCCGCCGCAGGTGCCACGTTTTGATCTTGCGCCACGACGGGCTGAAAGAGCGTCAGGCAAACAATCCCGACCAACGTCCAGGCCAGCCACGCGCGGCCGCTGCTGGTTCGCCAATGTTCCCATGCCGCCTGGCCGGGCGGGACGAGCGACGGTTGCTGCCGGCGTCTGCGTCGACGCTCGATCGACGTGCGGGAATCGCGCCGGATGCCCGGCCCTCGCCGTCCACGGAAATTCTCGGACAGACGTTGCATGCGCGTACGGGTTGTCGAGATGCGATCAGGCACGGTACGGCTCCCGCCCCCCGGTCACCCGGGCTTGTCGCGGCTGACTTCTCGACGCCGTTGCCGGCTCCGCAGAGGCCTGGGCGAGAACCTGGCGAAACGAATCACTGATGCTGCCCGACTGCCCCTGACGGCAGAGTCCGGCCAGCCGATCCACTTCCGCCGGATCGGTGATTTCGGTCAACGTGTCGGCTCCAGTAGGCGTCACCGAGAGGAGGATTAACTTGTTCCCGACTCGAATCAATTGCATCTGTTGTCGACCCAAGAGGGGGGCTCGCCCCAGCGACTCGACGACCTCTTTCGAAAGCGGTGCCATCCCCTTGGGGGCCGCGGAGCGAGTGACCCAGACAAAGGCAAAGAACACGACCAAAACGATGACCAAGCTGGTCACAACCGTCAGCAACGCACGACCGGACGACGACGCGGAACTCGCGTTGACCTGCCGCCGTTGGCGCTCGCTACGTGGCGGCAGGGGCATCGCACCCGACACATCGGTCGCAGCCACTCGGGTTTGACCCGAGGTCTCGTCCGCAGACTCAATCGTCATGCCGTTCGTTGAAGACAACGCCTGAGGTGCGTTGGCCAGCTGTGGACTGTCGGCCCTGCCCTGATCGTGTTGGGGCTGGCCTACCAATCGTTGGACCGCCGTGTGGCCGGACGCATCTGGTACCGCGCTGTGGTCATCCTGCGCGGCCGCCGGCGCGGCGAGCGCAAACCAGGTAACGGCGATTGCGATTGAGTCGTACAGAGACATCCTGGTCATTTCAGTGGTTTCCCTCGTCGGCCAATAACTCTGACACTCGCACACAAAATTTCTCGTTCATGACCAACACCTCGCCCCGGGCGACCAGGCGTCCGCTGACATACACATCGACGGGGTCTCCCGCCAGGTTATCCAAGGCCACAACGGCACCTCGCCGCAATTTCTGCACAGCGTCCCAATCCATCTCCGTGCGTCCAAGTTCAATTCGCAAATCCAGGTCCGCGCCCTGCAACGGGTCGCCGTGGGTAGCTTCTTCTGCCGCCGCGACCGCGGAAAAATCCTGGAACTGAAACGCTTCGAGTTCGTGGCCAGCGGAGTTGTCGACGGATGCCAGAGCCTCCTCGGCTTGGCGTAGAAGCTGCTGAATATCGTCATCAACGGACGTCGGCAGATCGCTCGCGTCCAGTTCACCGGCTGCAAATTCGCTGGCCGATCGCTGGCCCACCGCAGCTTCTGACACCTGGTGGAGCAGGTGCTCGAAGGCCTGATCGTCGCGATCCTGTGAAGCGTCCGCCATTGGAATCCATTCCCGGCTACCAACTTGATCTGCACGGCTCTGCCGGCAGTGCCATCATTGCCAGTGCCAAACGGGCCCTCCTCGCTGCTGGCGAAAGGAGGTTTGACGGCAGACGAACGCCTCAGTCAAGCCTGGCGCGATCGCGCGTCCCTTGTCCCGAAAATCGACCAATTGATCAAGGCCAATGCGGGGCATGGCTAAGCCGTCCACTCCACGATCCGGTGCGCTCCCCCAGGACTCGGGCGCTCCGTGGCGTCAGGCACTTTCGCGTCGCTGGTTGAGGGCCACTTCATCCAGGGTTTTGACTTCGCGACGCAGCTCGCCGGTTCGATGCGCTTCGAGGTGACGATCGCGTAGCTTCTCTAGAACCCGAACTTGTCGATCCGCCTCGACCAGGGTCACGCGACGCCTTTCAATCTCAGCATCGAGCCGCGATTGTTGCTGGCTCAACGCCTCCAACTTCTCGCGCAGCACCAGATGGTAGCGTTGAGCGGCCACCAGTCGCTCCATTCTTATGCGGCCTGGCGCAGCGGCCGCCAGGCTGCGTTTTCTCATATCGCCAATTTCCTGCCTGATCGCTTCACGCCGCGCCGTGAGCAAGGCTTGGGCGCGATGCGCCTCCGCAAGTTCGGCGCGCCGCTGCTGACGTTCTGCCAAACGCAGTTTTAGCAGCGACTGTAAGCGGAATTCAAATTGGCTCATGATCCACGGTGCTCACCGCCAAGGTGGCTCGATACGTCCCCTGGCGAATGCCTCATAACGGGCCCAACGCTTGTCGCGACACGTCCATTGCCTCGTGCTGCAAGGCCTTCCCCGCCGAGGCGTTGCTGACCGAGCTTTTGCCTGTCGAGCCCTTGCCGGGCGGGGCCTTGGCCGCCTGACATCGAGCCGCAAGTTGCCGCAGGGCACTTTGCGACGTCGCCAGCGACGACGATTCGCCGATCGCCTGCCGCAAAAATGCGTTGATTTCGTCCTGCATCGCAATGCCCGCGTCGACGGCCGGATGCGTCCCGGCCCGATACGCGCCGACCGAGATCAAGTCTTGATGTTCCCGATGAGCAGCCAGCACCTCACGAATCACCATGGCCGCTTGACGATGCTCTTCGTCCGCCACGATGGGCATCAAGCGACTGATGCTGTGCAGCACGTCGATCGCGGGAAAATGGCCCTTGGAGGCAATCTCACGCGAAAGAATGGTATGACCGTCAAGCAGGCCGCGGACGGCATCGGAGACGGGCTCGTTGGTATCATCCCCTTCAACCAGGACGGTATAGAATGCGGTAATGCTGCCCCTTGGTCCCTGGCCGGCGCGTTCTACGAGTTTTGGGAGCAGCGAAAAAACCGATGGCGGATATCCGCGGGTCGTCGGCGGTTCGCCTGCCGCCAAGCCAATCTCTCGCTGCGCCATCGCAAAGCGGGTCACCGAGTCCATCAGGAGCATAA
>JAUIHJ010000751.1 GCA_030432015.1 bacterium | reverse complement strand
GCGTCGAGCCGCCTGTCCAGCGACGAAAAAACGCTGTGGAGCGACATCGTCGCGGGCAAACGCCCGCTCATCGTCAATGCCAGCAATGCGGCAGCCATTCTGCACGTGCTGAAGCTGGCAAAGCCTCACGACAAACTAAAGCTGGCCTTGGTCGCAACCGGGGCCAATGTCTACGAAACGCTCGACCAACTGAAAGGGCGTCACGTAACGTTGATTCTGTCGCCAACCATCGATACCGCACCCAATTCTCGTGACCGGATCTGCGTTCCGCGACTGTTGCATGACGCCGGGATCGAGTTCGCGATTTCCATGTCGGTCAGCCAATCGTCGCTCAGTCGCTCGCAGGACGCGCCATTGGTACCGATTGGATTCTTGATCAAGGCTGGCCTGCCGCGTGAGGCGGCGCTGGCCGCGGTCACCTCGGTCCCCGCAAAGTTGCTCGGCATGAACGACTCGCTGGGTTCCATCGAGCCGAAGAAACTTGCAAATCTGCTTGTCTTTGACGGCAACCCGTTGGACCCGAGCAGCCGGCTCGAACGCGTCATTGTAGAAGGCAAAACCATTCATGAAGACTAACCGTTTCTGTTGGGCCTGGTGCGTGGTGGTCGTCGTGTGGCAGGCGGCTTTCTCTGCCGTCGCTGATGCTCAGCCTTCGGACCGCCGCACGGGTTCAGCCAGTGAGCGCCCCGCGTTGGAGCAACCGGCGGATCCTGGAAAGCAGCAAACGCCGGCCTCGAAAAAGGCCGCACCGATCACGGCGATTGTCGGTGCGGACGTGCATACCGTCAGCCGAGAGGTGATCCGGCGCGGTACGATCTTGATTCAGGGTGACAAGATCCTGGACGTCGGCCAAGGGATCAAGATCCCATCCGGCGCGACCGTTGTCGATGCTGCAGGCAAACATGTGACTCCCGGTTTTATCGCGATGCGGATGTCGCGAATCGGTGTCGATTCATCGGCCACTTCCGGCACCGGGCTGGCCGATGCGCTGGATCCATTCGACCGAGACATGAAGTTCGCCTTGGGCGTTGGAATTACGTCGGGCGCCGTGTCGTTGCGTTCGTCCAGCAGTTCCTCACGCCGGCGAGCTCCCAATGACCGCTTCTTGGGCCTCGAACCGGAAGTGACCCTCAACGAGGATCCGGACTTCAACCCCGACTTTGGTGACGCAGAGACCCAAGTCTGCCAATGCTGCGGTCTACCGATCCAACCGACCGAACCGATCACACCAACAACATCGAGCTCGGTGACGCCAACAAAGTACGCCGTCATCAAGCTGTCGTATGGCGAACTCGACCCCATGTTGGTCAATCAGTCGCCATTTTTCGCGTTGTCGTCGGGCGCCCTGACGGGGGCCTTGAACCGGCACACATGGCGCCGGTCGATTGCCAGCACCCGTCGGTATCTCGCGGACCAGGCTGAACACGAAGCTGCGGTCAAAGCCGGCAAGAAATCTTCGCCGCCCAAGAAGACGGTCAGTGACGACATGATTCGCCTGGTCAAACGTGAGACCTACTTGCGCACGGACGCTAATTCGGCGGACAGTATTCGTAGCATGATCGCACTGGCACGTGAGCTTGACTATAAGCTCATGCTCGACGGCGTCACCGAAGGTTGGTTAACGGCAGGCGACCTGGGCGAGCAGGGCGTTCCCGTCATCCTGACGCCGCGCAATCGACGCTCCCCCAGGAAAGGGCACGAAGATTCGTCCGGTAGCTCCATCGAGACCTCGGGATTGCTCGAGCGTGCCGGCGTCCCATTCGCGGTCTCGGCGCTCTCAAGTTCCATTAGCCTCGGTGGCCTGGCGGGGCGTGACTTGACGAGCCTCCCGCTCGAGGCGGCATTCGCGGTCCGCGGCGGCTGCAGCGAGTCAACGGCACTTGCCGCCTTGACACTGGTCCCCGCCCAGTTACTCGGGTTGGAACATCGACTGGGCAGCATCGACAAAGGGAAGGATGCCGACCTGCTGATTCTGGACGGCCCTCCGCTGGACTATCGCAGCTACGTGGAGACCGCGTTCGTCAGCGGCAAGGTGCGGTACGATCGCACTGCAGATCACGTCTATCCCGTTTTTGATCGCGCCACGTTAAAGTAATTCGCACTGTGCGTCGGCGGTGATTCACTCGCTGGAAAGCAGCATCTTGTGGTGCGCCGCGCAACCCAGTTAGTCGATGACGTTGGCCGGTTTGCTGGGTGGTGCCGGTTTGGCATTCGGATTGGGGGGCGGCTTCGGTCCAAACAGGATGGGCCCACCCAGGTGCGTGGTGTATTGCCATCCGGTGCCCTGCGGATCCCAGCCCGAGAGGATCCCAGCTTGGTCGGCCACGGCTCGCGCCGAGAGATAGACTTCGTAGCTGTCGGGCAGCACAATAAATCGAGCGTAGTACTTGGTTCGGTCGAGTGCTGCGAGCACCCGTTGAAAACGCGAGCGCGGCTTTTCGACTTCGGCGAGCGTCGCTCCCGCATTTTCTTTGGGCGTAAAAGTCAATCTCGGATAAATCCCTGCGGCATAAATCTCGACCTCAAAGAACTCGTCGCTCAACCGGCGATTCGCCTTTTTGAATTCCTTCATGAATTTTTCCGGGTCCACCCCGACGGCCGGACCACGATCCAATTGCCGTGACGCCACGATAAACTCTGCCCGCTTACGAATGGAATCTCGCCAATCATCCGCGGCGATCGGATAGACACGATTGTTGGCGCAGAGAAAGGTGACCTGACGCGCGCCTTCCGGAGCGGGCCTTGGATCGGGCAGCGTGACCACTTTGGGCGGCACGATCTTCTGTTCCGGAGTCTCATCCAGCATGGCCTTCAGACTGGCTTCGTCTTCCAAGGCCTTCTTGAGATCGACCTGCAATGCTTCCCGCTTCGCTTTTGACTCGGCAATCTCGCGAATTTTCTTCTTTGCTTCGTCGGCCTTTTTCGTGTCCGCCTCGATCTTGAGGGCAAACTGATTGGCGACGGTATTCTGCTGATCGAGTTTGGCTCGATTCTCCTGAACCTGACGCCGCAAGTCGGCTAGTTTGACTTGAATTTCGCGATCGTCGACCGGCTTCAGATTGTTGAGTTGCGACTCAATCGTATCGCGTTGAGTTTTCGTGAGCAGCAATTCCTGCCGGGCCGCTTCGACCATTTCCGCGTCAACCACTTCGGACTCGGAGATTCTGCTGACGGCGTCTTTTACACCCAGTTGGGTGGCGATCAACACCATCACCAGAATGCCCACCACATTGGTCATGGTGTCGAGCAGGGAATCGAGTCCTCCGCCGTCATCGTCGTCGTTCCGCGGGATTCGCTTCATGTGGATTCGATGGGCTAATTGTTTCTGAATTGTCGCAGGTCGATTCGACCGTTGCCGACCGCCGGTAGTTTTCCGTTGCGGATATCGTTGTCATCGCACAGTTTCTTGACCAGTCGATAAGTCCCCAGGCTGTCGCTTCGCAACAGAAAGACGATGGTCTGGTTCTTGTCGTTGGCGACTTGTTCCAACAGGGCCACAAATTTTGGATTGGCCGCGATCTCCGCATTGCGAATCGTCAGCGGTGGTTCTTCCGTATGGAGGACAATTGCCCCGGCAGTGCACTCAACAAACTTGGGAGTAAAACTTAACCCACTTCCTCCGGGGAGAATTGAGACTTGTGCCTCCTCCGGCGGCTTTTTCTTCTCATCCAGACTGCGCTGCAACACCGCCAGGCGGTCCTTGATGGTCGCAAGTTGGGCCTGCATGTCGTCGACGGTTTCGCGTTGTCCCTGCGGAACTTCGGGAATCACGATCGTGATTTTTTTCTGCGCCTCAGTCTTTTTTTGAACTTCGGCAAGCTGCTTGATCAATGCTTCGAGTTCGGCCCGCGACTTGACCAATTCGTTCTGCCGGCTGCCGGCAGAATTGAGCAATTTGGCCTTGTCCTGG
>JAUIHJ010000023.1 GCA_030432015.1 bacterium | reverse complement strand
CGGCCGACGGTCTGTCTGCCCGATGACCATGATGTGTTTCAGGGGAATATTTGGGGTGAGGGCGGCGCGAAGATGAAGGATCAGGCCAGCGGAGCTTCCTCCAAGGGTGGCTATCGCGAGCCAGCACGGATGGTCAACGTCGTCCATCGCACTTGTGTTTCGCATCACCCAGATTACTACGACCCGACGCCGTGCCTGCAGGATATCAGCGTTTATTTTGGCGACTTGGTCTACGGTGATGTGAGTTTTGCCATCATCGGGGATCGACAATGGAAAAGCGGTCCCGAGCGTGTCGAAACTGGGAGCGGTCGAGCCGATCATGTTCACGACCGTAATTTTGATTGCGCAAAGTTGGACCAACCCGGTCTTGTTTTGCTGGGCGAACGCCAGGAAGCATTCTTGAAGCACTGGTCCGCCGACTGGCGCGGTCACCGCATGAAAGTGTTGCTCAGCCAAACCGTGTTCGCCGGCGTCGCCACTCACCATGGTGGGTTTAATGGCTATCTCAAGGCGGACCTCGATTGCGGTGGCTGGCCGCAGACGGCACGCAATCATGCCGTTCGGATCATCCGCGAATCCCAGGCGTTGCATATCTGCGGGGACCAGCATCTGGCCACGCTCTCGCAATACGGCCTCGATCAACAACGCGACAGCAACTGGTCGTACTGTACGCCTGCCATCGCCGCCGGCTACCCGCGTTGGTGGCGTCCTGATGAAATCGGCATGCCACATAACAACCGACCGCGGCACGGGCTGGCCAACACGGGCGAGTTTATCGACGGCCTGGGCAACAAGGTCTATGTCTACGCGGTCGGTAATCCGGAAGTCGCCAGCAAGCGGAATCGATACGAGCGGGCCCACGAGAAGGGGAGCGGCTTCGGGCTGGTAACCATCGACCCCGAAGCCAAAACATACCGAATCGAGGCGTTTCGGTTCCTTGTCGATTCGACCGATGGCCAGGAAACCAATCAGTTTCCCGGTTGGCCTGTCGTCATTCACCAGGCAGAAAATCGGGGCGAGAATGTCCTGACTTAGGTTCGTCGAACACGCCATCAAGGGAGCCATCGCCAGCGAAGGCACGAGGCCTGATCGGCGGTGTTTGGCGCGGGTACTCGACGGTACTCGACGGTGTTCGGCGCGCATGCTCAGCGCGGGTCTCCGACCTACGGTGTTCGGCGCGGGTCTCCGACCCCGTCGAAACGTCCGACCGAAGGTCTCCCACTACTCTTGGATTCGTGACAATGATTGTGAGACCTGCGGTCGAACCGAGTGCGGGGTCAGGAGACCCTCGCACAACTCGGTCAGGAGACCCTCGCACAACTCGGTCAGGAGACCCTCGCACAACTCGGTCGGGAGACCCTCGCACAACTCGGTCGGGAGACCCTCGCACAACTCGGTCAGGAGACCCTCGCACAACTCGGTCAGGAGACCCTCGCACAACTCGGTCGGGAGACCCTCGCACAACTCAGTCGGGAGACCCTCGCACAACTCAGTCGGGAGACCCCCGCACAACTCGGTCGGGATACTCTTGCACAGCCCTGTCGGGAGAACCCAGCGCCAGCGCCGAGTGAAGACGGCCCCAGTGCCTTGGGGCGACGATCGTTGTCAAAAAGCGACTGTTTAACGCCGCACCGCCAAGACCCACCAAGGTCGCTGGCCAACGTCATAGGTGGCGATTCGCGTCAGCCCCCCGAACGTCTGGTCGATACGAAAGGCGGCCAACTTGCCCGATCCCTGTCCCGCCGCAAACAGAAACCGGCCGCTTGGCTCGATATTGAACGAACGGGGAGTTGGCTCGGTTGCAGTCTGCCCGAGTGCGGTGACACGCCCCGATGTTGGATCGATACGAAAAACGGCCAGACTGTCATGACCTCGATTGGCGACATAGACCCACTTTCCTGACGGATGGACTTCCAAATGGGCCGTCGAGTTGTTCTCGGAAAATCCCGCCGGCAGAGTGGACAATACCTGGCGCGGCGCCAACTGACCACGCACCGCGTCGTACTGGTAGACCGTCATACTGCTTCCCTGCTCGTCGCTGACATAGGCGAAATCCAGTGTCGGATGGAAGCCCAAATGGCGCGGCCCGGTATTTTCCGGGCGAGTGATGTTGGGAACGGTATTCGGCGCGAGTCGTCCTGTTGTCGGATCGAATACGAACTGAAAAATCGCGTTGGGGCCGGTATGCGGGACGAGCACAAACTTGTTGGCGCGGTCCGGTACGATCGCGTGCGCCTTGTCATCAGTGGCGATCGTTTGCCAGGGCGGCTCCGCCAATGATCCGTCGTCGGCGATGCGGTGCACAGCCACCTTTCCAGCCCGATAGTAGGCCGACAGGAGGAAGCGGCCGGTCTGATCGGTTGCCACGTACGCTGGGTCCGCGCCGGCCGGTACTTGGCTGATCAGCGTCAGCTGGCCGTTGGTGGCGTCGCGGCGGAAGCTGGCCAACTGGCCTGTTGAACGGACCGAAGCGAAAAGGAACGTGCCATCGGGATCGGTAGTCAATGGCCCTGGTTCCGCGTCCAACCGGGTATCGCTGGCATGCTGCAGTCCTCCACTGGCTTCGTCCATCGCGTAGGCCGCGATACGCTTCTCGCCTGCGACGGAGACGTAGAGCACCGTCTCCGCGATTGCCGAATCCGTTCCCAGCAAGCCGATCAACGTGATCAACATGAGCAGCAGACGATTCATCGAATTCTTCCTCTCTTGATCAGCGGCAGTCGAGCATGATAATCGCGAACCGCATCCCACGTGCTACGGCAAGCGTTTGACTTTCACGTTCTTGAAGTGCACAACACTGGCGGGATCATGCGCTTGAAAAGCAAACGTGCCGCTGCTGAGTTTTCGTCCGGGGAAGTTTGCTGCCGGTTTCGCGTCGTCAGGTTCGGTAAAATCGACCACCGTCTTGTCATTAATCTTAATGACGATGTGTTTGCCTTGGACGATGATATGTTGCGTCCAGAACTCGTTGTCCTTGCAGGGCGGGTCGCTAACATTGACCACGCCATACAGGCTGCCACTCTTCTTGGGGTCGCGGTGGGTGACGTTGACCTGTGCTTCGTACCCATTGGTGGGCCACCCTTCCTCCTGGTACTTGGTGTGGAAATAGATGCCGGCGTTGCTGCCGGGCGTTGTCATCACATCGGCCTTGAACTCAAAATTGACGAACGGTTTGTCGTCGCCGACATAGAACAAGTGGCTTCGTGGGCCGTCACAGACGAATTGGCCATCGACAACCTTCCATGAATCCTTGTTCTCGCTCGCCTTCCAACCGGCCAATGACTTGCCGTCAAAAATCGTTTTCCAACCGTCTTCCGCGGACGCGACCGTGTTTTGACTAAAGGCCAGTACTGCCAACAGGCATATTGGGACGAGACGTTGCATGGTGTGTTCCTTATTCGAGTCGTGAGAATCGGTGGTTTGAGCGAGCTCGCTTGGCGTGAGCAACGGACGAACTGGTAGCATAATCAACGCGGGATCGGATTCCAGTCAGTTACGACGACGGCGGACGACCGGGGAATCCAGGTACACGGCACCGCGCGCGGTCAGGCAACGTCGCCGTTGGGCGACACCTCTTGCCAGCAAAATCTGCCGGGCACCTCATTCGGATCGCTCGGCAGCCAACATCAATTCAACCGCGTCGCGGCCGCACATGCCGATTTCGATGCCCAATTCGCGGGCTCTGGGTGTCATGTCGACGATCTTTGCCTCGTACAGGTCCTCTGGATCAACGAGTGGGTTGGCCGGAGTCCCCTTGGCGATCGCAATGGCCTGTCCGAATTCGCCCGCCGTCTTCACATCGTAGATTCCGCAGCCGACGATCCCCACCGATGTCAAGATCGAACAGTATTGACCTTGTTGCCAACGATTGCTGATACCAATTGCGCAGCCGTTCTTGAATTGCAGCGGTTGCGAAATCGTTCGCGGAAGTAAATCGGTCATGAAAGGCCACCTTGTAAATCGAACGGGAACCAGACGTCGACGCCCCATCGTCGGTCAAGCCAAATCTGACCCACGCGGCGTCCATTATACCGACCAAATCATGGCTCCGTGGGGCCAAAGGTCCGTGAGGCCGCAGCGGCCGTCCCGCCTTGGCCAGGCACGTTATTCCAAGCGGTCAAAGTAGCTCGACAGGGGAGCGGGAATCCAGTCGGCGTGGATCCCCAGATCACCGAGCAAGACTTGTGCACAGTTGTAGCCCGGCAAGCCGGTGATGTTACCGCCCGGATGGCAACACGACCCGCAAAGATAGAGGCCCTTCAAGTGACCTCGGTAGTGCCCGGCACCGGGAAACGGTCGATGGAAGCCAATCTGATCATATTCAAATGAACCGACCAACAGGTCACCGAATTGCATGTTCGGCAACGTCCGCTCGACATCCAAGGGCGTCCGGACCATTTGCTGGATGACGGCACCCGGCAGATTCGGCGCGAAACGTGACCAGGCGGCCAATAGCGATTCGCCGTGCGCCTTGCCGCGGGTGTCCCAGTTGGCGGCATCCCCATCCAACAGATAGGGCAACTTTTCCCACATGAATGCAGTGTGGCGGCCACCGGGCGCCTGGGTCGGATCGAACTGGGTCGGACAAGTGCCCCACATGACCGTCGGAGGGATCGCGCCGCGCTCATGATGTTGGACGATGTCCTGAAATTGGTCGCCTGCATCCAACCCCAGGATCACCATGAACGCCTGGTCCAACTCGCCTGTCGTCTCGGTTTGGTAGCGCGGTGGTTCGCGGAGATTGAGATTCAGCGCGAACAACGGTGCCAGGGTGTTGTAGCGAAACTCCTGCGCACGCGCCAGCCACTCCGCCGGCAAATGACGTGCATCGATCAAGTCGACAAACGTCTGCTGAGGATTCAACCCGGAAACGATGAATTGCGTGGCGCGGAGGGTTTCTCCCTGGTCGGTTGCGACCCCGACCACCTGGTCGTGTTCAACCTCGATCCGCACGGGGCGAGTGCCCGTTCGCACGATGCCGCCGGTCTGTTCGACGGCCAGAACCAGGGCGTCCGCCAGTTGGCTGGAACCGCCGATGCACATCTGGGCCATCGCGTCCGAGGCCAACAGCGCGGGGATGTGGTGGCCAAAACGGGTCAACCGCAGATCCACTTCGCGGAGGCCGTTGAAGAATAGCAGCGCGGCCCGAACCGCCGGGTGCTCGAATTCCCGGTTGACGAACTCGAGTGGTGAAAGGCGGCTAACCTCCAGCAGCAGCCGACCTGCGGCGCTTTTTCCCAGCAACGCTTCGCGTGCGCGGCGTGGCAACGGAGGATGCTGGGCCTCAGGAATCAGAATGTGCTGGACGATGGGCAGGAACGCTTCCCGCCAGCGGCTTAGTGTCTCCGCATCGCGCTGGCTAAACCGGGCGAACGATGCGACCGTGCGTTCGAACTCCGACCACCACTTCAGCGATCGGCCGTCGCGACATAGCATTGCCACATTCAATTCGGGCTGGAGGTACTTCGCGCCGAGCTTCTCCAATTCGAGATCACGGTACCAGGGCAAGCCCGTCAGCCCGCGATGGTAGAACGAATGGATGTTGTGCCGAAAGTTGCTCTCTGCCGGAAACGCGACGGTGCTCAACCCGCCGCCGGCACGCTCAGCCCGATCCAGGCAGATCGTTCGCAACCCGGCGCGACCAAGGTAGGCCTGCAAGATCAGGCTGTTGTGGCCCGCTCCCAGAATGATTCCATCGTACGTGGTCATGGGAGGATTATGGATCGAGCGGGCGGCCCTCGACAACCGCCGCCGACCTCGGACGCCAATTGACCAGGAGAATTCCCAGCGCCACGCAGACCGCGGCGACAAACAGCCACGGGGTCACGGGATCGCCGCGAAAGAGGACCGCCAGCAACACCCCGAACAACGGTGTGGCGAAGCTGAACACCGCGATCTGCGACGCCGCGTGACGTCGCAGCAATACTGCCTGGATCGCAAAGCAAAGTCCGCCCACGAAAATACCTTGATAGATGATCGCAATCACCGTCGTCGTGGTCACGCGCGACAGATCAACCGTCTCAGTGAGTGAACTCCACGCGAAAAACAGCAATACGCTTACCAGATTCTGCCAGAACACCAGCTTTCCCGGCTCGATCCTCCGCAGCGCTGCCTTCACAAACAGGGTCTTGACGGAGAGAATCAGCGCGCTTCCCAGCAAGATCAGGTCGCCCCGCAAGGTCGGCACATCGCCCGTGGCGGCGCCGAGCGTCGAGCCGCTGGCCCGCGTGACGACCAACACCACGCCGACGGCAGCCAGCGACACCCCGGCAAACTTCCGGACCTCCCACCGTGCCGATCGTAACAGCACATGTTCAATGACCAAGACCCAAAAGACGTACGTGTTGATCAACATCGTGGCGTGGGACGAGTTGGACATGGTCACACCCACATTGAACGTGGCAATCTGCAGGAACATCCCCACGCCGGCAAGGATGCAGGGCACCGCCTGTCCCGCATGCAACCGGAGCCGACTACCCTCGGCCCGGCACCAAAAATACATCAGGAGCGTGGCCAGCAAGAACCGCACCGCAGCCACGTAGATCGGTGGCAGCGTGTCGACACTGTAGCGCACGGCGACAGGATTGCCGGACCACAGCAGGGTGATGAACATGACGAGCAACACCGCCCGGAAGTCGATCGGCCGCAGCGCATTCGCGGCGATGTTGGGCGAAGGTCCGTCGGTCATTTGGGAAAATCGACGAACACCTTCTGTGCACCTTCGCGCCGCTCGGCAAACGTATCAAAGGCCAACTGAATTTCTGAGACGGGAAAGCGATGCGTGATAATCGGTGAAACGTCGATTCGGCCTTCCGCGATCCACTTCATGGCGAGCGGAAAGTCGCGTTCGAAACTAGGGCCGATGCTGGTGTGAATCGACGCGTTCTTGTCAAACATTACTCGCCAATGCACATCATCGATCGTGTTTTCCGGGACGCCAAAGAAGAGGATGTCACCTCCTTTGCGAACCAGATCGAAACAATCATTCATTCGCTGTTCGCGGTGCCCGACTGCTTCGACAACCAGGTCCGCCAGTGTCCCCCCGGTGATTTGGCGCACGGCACTGACAACATTGTCTCGGGAGGGATTCACGACTGCCGTCGCGCCCATTTTGGGGCTGGTCTCCAAACGAGAATCCAACGGGTCGATGGCAATGATTTCGCGGGCCCCTAGATTTCGCAGCGCCGCACAAAACAACTGCCCAATCGGACCCTGGCCCAGCACGACCACGTCTTTGTCCAAGACACTGGGCACTTTTTTCAGGCCATACAGTACCGTCCCCAAAGGCTGCGCCAGCAGTGCTTGGTCCTCGGGCGGCCTCGCGTCGACGGGAATCGCTCGGGCCTCGCTGACCGGAAATCGCTCGTAGAACCCGAAATGTTCGACTGGGACACACAATACGCGATCGCCCACGGAGAATTTCTCGCCGTTGGTTTCGACGACACGTCCGATCATTTCGTGCAACGACTGGCCAACTTCCGACTGGTATTCCGGATAGTCCCCCTCGAAAAACAGCAGGTCCGATCCGCACAGACAGGCAAGCTCAGGTTGGAACAGGATTTGGCCCGCATCTTGGTTTGATGCTCCGCCATCCAGTGGCAAGTCGGGGACGTCGATCAACTTGATTTTTCGTGGTGAGTAAATATGTCCGGCCAGCACCGTGGTTCCCTTTCGTCAATGCGAATGCCCAATGTCAACGACTGTCAATGATGATGTGGCCGCGCGGTCACCGAAAGGCCCCTCCGCGCAAAAAAAACCGCGCCACCAGGATGTTGTCACGCGCTGCATGACCTCCGCCTCTGGAAACGAGATCAGAACCTGAAAGCAAAGGCTGCGATCGCAAATCAGCCGTCGACTTGCCGGCAGTAGGCGACCTGATCGTCGACCGACGTGATCTCGTCCCGCTTCGATCCAGCTTCGCCGCCGGTTGGAGCGTCGGCGACTGCGGCAGCCGGCTCTTCAGCGGCCGGCGCTTGAACTGCCTCGACCGGTTCCTCCGGTGTGGCCACCTCGGGTGCGGCAGCAACTGGAGCCGCGCCTCCGCTCTTTTCGGCCCGCGCGGCGGCCAGCATCTCCTCGACGCTCATACTCTTCCGATCCACTTTGGCAGGCGCGTTTCCATCGCCTGCGGCGGGGGGGGCGGAAGTCGCGCGGCGTCGCGCTGATTCGATTGCCCCACGCACCGATTCTTTGGCGGGAGCGTCATCGGCAGCCGGCGATTCGCTGGCAGCGGCAGGACTGGTGGCAGCAGCGCCGGACTTTTCTCCGCGGGCGGCCGCCAACATCTCCTCGACGCTCATTTTTCGAGCGTCCTTCGCGGCTGGCTTGGCTGCTACCTTGGCCGCCGCGGCAGGTTCGGCAGGTTGGTTGCCGCCAGATTTCTCGGAACGCGCCGCGGCCAGCATCTCGGCAACGCTCATCTTGGCGCCGCCGGCAGGCTTCGCGGGTGCCGCGGACCCGCCCCCTTTCTCGCCACGTGCCGCCGCCAGGATGTCGGCGACGGAGCCCTTGGCTGCCGCAGCCGGTTTGGCGGTCCCGGCCGGTTTGGTGGGGGCGTCCTTCTTTTGTTTGGCAGGGGCCTTCGGAGATGCTTTCGCCTTGGCCTTGGGGTCCTCTTTGGGCAGGGGGGCGTCGATCACCTTGAGGTAGTCGAGATCGATATCGAACCAACCAATATTCAGGTTGCCGTCGAATTCCACGAGCGCCCGGCCGTTCATGTTCACGGTCCGGACTGTCCCCGTCATTCCCTTAAAACGAGCCAATTCCGGCACATTTTGTTGAACGACGACGAACTTGTCGGTGTATTCTTGCTGCAACTTGACGATATGCTCGAAAACCATCCCGGAATGCCTGCCTGCGTGCGTGACCAGCGAGTGATTGGATCAGGACGAAGTGGCCATTTTTGTCATGACCGGCCTCGAAATCAAGGCCACCGCCGACGACGGCCGCGCTCCTATTGCGACGAGTCTGCTTTCGCTTTCTGCGATTCGTCCGCTTTCCGCTCGCGATATTCGGCCAAGACTCCGGCTGGATCGGCGTCGAAATATTCTTTGCAGCCGGTGCAGCAGACGTAATATGTCTCGCCTTGAAAACTCACCCGAATGGTCCCCACGCCCCCCGTCACCACGCATTCGACGTAGCTCTTCCCCTTGCCGAAGTCGCTTCCCGTCCGCGTGTAGCCAACCTCCGCCATCCGCAGGAACCGATTCTCACCTGCGCGCCGCTCATAGAGCACGATCAGGCGATCGCCGCCGGCCACTTGGCGAAATGATAGCCGCGCGGGGAGCGATTCTGGCGTCTTGTCCGCCACCAGCACCAATTTGCCACCGTCATCGAGCTGCCCGGCGTAGGTAACGGACTGGCCCTCCTTGGTGCCGCGGGCGGTCAATTCGTAGCGCTGACCGGTGGCATTCCATTGCAATGCGCCGTCGCGGAGAAACTTCGCATCGTCAATCTTGAATGTCAGCGCAGACTGTTCGTCGGTGAACTTCCAGGCCCACCCGCAGGTTTCGCGCCACGCACCTTGTGTTGAGCCGCGCCGAACCTGGCCCACGCCACGCCAGTCCCCCACGAAACCCTGTAGCTGCGTTAGTGCCTGCTTGGGCGACGGCGGCTGGGGTGGTTGGTCGGCCGCCAACATGGTGACGAGTCCTACCGCGATCGCCAGTTTGGTCAGCCGGCCTCCCTGTTTGCGCGGTCGCGGCGGGCTCTGCGTCATCCGACTTCTCCTATCCTTGCGGATTTGCTACTTGCCAATGCAGTACAATTTCGTATCGGTTCGCACAAACAACTGGCCCTGGGCCGCGATGACCGACGAGCGGATGAACCCTTTGGAGTCGGGCTCCATCGCGATCGTATTAATGATCGCGCCGTCCTTCGCATCAACGACGGAAACCTCGCCGTCGAAATTGATCACATACAATTTCCCGTCGGCAGCCAAGGGAGACGCTTCATATTTGGAACGCCCAGGCGTTGTAATCGCCCATTTGATTTTGCCCGTCTTGGCTTCGACACGGGAGAGTTGTTTGTTGACATCGCTGAGTACAAAGAAGTCGCCGTCATAGAAGGCGGGGGTGGGAACATCCGAGCTGACGGGATTTCGGTTGCGACTGTCACTGGTCCAGACTCGCCCCGCGTCACCCAAGTCCCCTTCGCCATCGGCGGTGACAGCGTAGACGGGATTCTTTTTGGGAGCACATGCCAACACGACTCCGTCTCCGGCGATCGGCGAAGGAACCAAACGCCAATGCCCGATTCGTTCAGGGTTCCAGGTACCCCATCGCCAGAGTTCGGTGCCGGATTCTGGATCATGGCCGGAGATCGCGTCGCCACCGACGACGAGCACCTGTTTGCGCCCGGCGTGCTCGTAGGGCACTGGCGTCGAGAAGGCCTCCAACGATTCCGCCCGTGCTTCGCTGGGACGCGATTTGCGCCACAGCTCCTTGCCGGTGGCCGGATCAAGGGCCAAGAGGAACGAATCGTTTTTACCGTCCAGCCCTTCGCCGTGCACTTTTACATCGCGTTGCAAAATCTGGATATAAAGCTTGCCGTCGTACAGCAATGGGCTGCTGCTAAATGTCCACTGAAAGGCAAACGGTCCCACGTTCTTGGACCACAGTCGTTTGCCAGCGAGGTCATAGGTCACCAGATCGCCGTTGCCGTAAAAGAAGACCACGTGTTTTCCATCGGTCGCTGGCGACGGACCCGCATAGGTGCTCCGCGAATCTCGATTGACCCCTTTGGCGACATCATGCTGCCACAGTACTTTGCCGCTTTTGCGGTCCAGGCAGATCGACTTCAACGTGTCTGCCTTCTGATCCGTGCTGGAAACGAAAACCTGGTCGCCCCACACGACCGGTGTCGACGCGCTGGGACCCGGTAAGGCCGCCGCCCAAGCAATATTCTCTGTCAAGCTCCACTCCGTCGGCAGGTCGGTTTCGTTTGTCGACCCGTCGAAATTCGGTCCACGCCACTGTCCCCAATCGGCGGCTTGCACGGATGCCGCGACCATCACGAGCATCATGAAACAGAAACGGAAAGTCATCGAGCAATCTCCATGTGCGTAGCGATGTGGTGGTTCTTGATCCGGCATCCCAGGCGGTGACGGCCAGATTGTGATCTGACGAAGACACCTTTGTCAGCGATTCCAGTTTAGCTGGTTTGACGACGCCGAACCACTGGATTTGGCGTTGCGAATGCCAGGCGAGTTGGCAGCAGCAGAAAGCAGCAAACCGGCCTTGAATTCCCGGCTATCCAAGCTCAAGGTGGTCGTCCGTGTTGCGCGCGAAGTCGCGTTGTCATTCCGCATCCGCAGCGGTCGCCTCGAACAGCGCGATACTAGCCGTAAAACCGTGCATGAAGTTTTTGTCGCCGACAGGTCCCAGCTCGCCTGCGGCAAACAGACCAGCCAGCGGGATGTTTCCGACGCCCTGTTGAATTGCCAACGCGTCGTGATGCGGCTCGGCAAACAGGCGCGTCCCCCGTCCGTTGCACGTGAACAGCAGTCCGGCGGCGGACGGCTGCTTCACCTGCGACAACAACTGCCGCAGCTCGCCGTCGGCCGTTTCGGCATCGCGAACATGAAACTGCACCGTTTGCCCCGGCCGTACATAGTCGCCGATCGCAATCACGCCTTCCTCCGGATCGACGCCAACCACGTTGCGAATCAAAAAGTCGCCCTGCTCAAAGTGATCCTGGTATTCGCTAACGACGCGCCCGACATGCAGACCGCGTTGGACCAGTTCCTGGTCACGGGTTGGTAAGGTTTGGAACAGTTCTTCCAAGCGGCGATACGCCGAGACGCCACCCAATTCCTGAATGACGTTGCGTTCGGCCTTGGTGATCACAAAATGCTGCCCGATCGGACGGCAACCCTGCGAGACGACGGGAGTCACTTTGACGCCTCCGTCCAGCAGCACCGCGGCAGCGCCTGCCGAGAAGGCTTGCGGCCCCAACAGCAGACGATTGCTTCCCGGCGTCTGGCCGGCACTCGCCATGCCGCCGATGACCGGCACCCCCGAGTGTTCGTTGTTCATCAGTTCCAGCAGCAAGTCAGCAGGAAAGCTGAAGGGATCTCCCAACACGATCAGCGTGGAGTGGTCCGACCACTGGTCCGGCAAGTCCGGATGCCAACCCGTAAACGCACCTTCGTTGCCACTGCGCTGGTATTCCAATTGCATCGGCTGAATGGTGGTTGCAGGCAACCGAGCCAGCCACAGCGACATGGCCGGTTCCATTTCAATCTCCTGCCCGGCCCCCACAATCGACTCGCCGCTGCACCCCAGCAGGTTGTCGCTGCCAATCGCATCACACACGCGCTTTGCCAATGCGTCGGCCGCTTCCACGTGATGCGACGAAAAGAAGAGGAAGGCCAAATTCGGCGTCCCGTCCAGTGCCGCCAGTGCTTGCTGGCAGACTTCCGCCGCGGCGTCCGCCGTCACCGGCTGAGTAGAAACGGCGGAAGCGAATTGCGTGTCGGTACGAGCAGAATTCATGGCGACGGGCCCGTGAGAGGAATGGCGGAAGTCGAAGCAGACCGGATGTCGCCATGATACCGCCGATGCACCCGGTTCGCAGCCCGGCGCAACACCCGAGGACGAACGGCGGACACCTCACGCACGCGGCAGCGACCGTGCAGCGACCGGGTCACACGCTCCAGACGGCACCAGGACCGCCTTGCTCAAAATCTCTGCCCTGCATCAAAATCGTTGCCCCCATCGCATACGACGGTTAATCCCGCGTCCACCATGCGGTGCCATCAGCATGACTCGATCCAAAAAAATCGTCGACTGCCGTGGCAAACGCGTCGAACGCGATCGTGTGTTCGTCATCGTCCGCGCGACCAGGGCCGACGTGCGTCCGCAGCGTCGAATCGAAAGGTTTCTGCGAAGCAGCCCGCCCGTGCCAGGACGCGGGCGCCGCGCTGTGGCGGGGCGTCGATGCCGGGGTGGTTCGATTGACCGGTTGAATCAGGCTCGAGACGTATTGTGGAACCGCCGTTGCCTCGAATGCCGCGAACAAGCTGGCAGGCTCACCCTCGCCACCGGTAGGCGCGTTCAGCCTGTTGAACACTTGTAAGACGTCATTGGCCGTGATCAAGCCGTCCCGATTAACGTCGTAGTACGGGGGCGGCTCGTCCGACGGCATGGGAGTTGGCAATTCGCCTGGCCCGATGGAATTCAGCCGGTTGATAATCACCAGCGCATCTTGGGGAGATGCGATGCCGTCCCCGTTGGCATCGTGCGGCAGCGATGCATTATGCCAGGGAAAGACTGCGGTGAATTCAATCGTCGCGTCCGGACCTGACGCTGCCGCTTCGCGATGCCCCACGTTGTCAATCGCGACGCTGTAAAAGCCGTACGAATGTCCGCTGAGTCCCGTAAACTCGGCGGTTGTTTCGGTAAACGACGTGAGCCACGGGACAAACGGTCCACCGTCATCCGAAACAAAGATGTCGTAGGCCCGGACTCCCGAGCCATTGGCGTCATCCGATCCCGTCCAGGAAACGTCAATTGTGGTCACGTTGGAGGTGGGTGGGAGTGCATCGACCGAGCTTGTCGGCCCGCCGGCATCGATCGTGATCGGAGCACGCAGGGCGGGGTCCGTTCCCTGGCTGGGGTCATGAGGATCGACCTGATCGGTCGCGATCGTCTCACTTCGGTCGAAGGTGATCAGGGCCACGTTCGTGATGGTCGTGCCGGACGATAGACCAGGCAGCGCCTTGATCGTATAGGTGAAGAATCCTTGGCCACGCCCTGTACCGTCTTCCGGCGGCAGGAACCCGGCGAGAACGTGGGGTGGAAGCCCCGTGGCGGCATCGATCGAAAGGAACTGGGCGTACACCTCGCCGGTTGCGGCTCGCAAGCCGAGTTCGATCTCAACCTGGAACGAATAACCGTTGATCGTCGTGTCGACGGTCGTGCGGAAAAAATTCGGCCCGTCCGGGATTGCTAGATAGAGGTCGCCGAATCCTACGGACGTCAATTCAAACGTGTCCCAATCGAACTGCGAACTCAATTGATCGGTAATGTCGACGCGCTGGGCCGGGGCGGTTGCGTCCTCGTCGTTCTCGAATTCGATCTTATACGGCAAGCGGATCCCGGCAGCCACGAAATGCTCGTCGCCAAACCCTGCTGGGCCGGTCTTTTCATTGGGATCAATCGCTTGGACTGGACTGGAACTGCCGCCCGAGCCACCGCCGGCACCACCGCCGCCACCGTTGGGCCACGGCATCAGCGTGCAACCTCGCCCGACACAATAGTAGGCTGAGCCGCCATCGCTACCTCCTGCACCGCCCCCTGCACCACCTCCTGCGCCACCCCCTGCGCCACCTCCTGCGCCACCTCCGTTGCCACCACCGTTGCCACCACCATTGCCACCACCATTGCCACCACCGTTGCCACCACCGTTGCCACCACCGTTTCCGCCGGATCCACCGCCGCCACAATTCCAGACGCAAATTGTTCCGGTTGGGCCGATGAAGCCTCCCAGTCCTGGCCCAACGCCGACACTCCCATCAACACCGTTCGTCCCGCCCGTCACACTGCCGCCAACGCCCCAGGGCGTGGCGCCGGCGCCTGTCACGCCAACGGAAGGTCCGCCCCCCGGCGTGCTGGTGCTGACTCCCACGCCGCCACCACCTCCCACGCCGACGCCGACGCCGATCGTAAAATCGACCGAACCGTTGGGGCCTATGTTAATGCCGCCGTAGACCGCGCCACCGGCACCCACGAATCCGCTGGCCTCACCGCTCCAAAGACCGTTGTAGTCGACATAGCTAATCGGGTTATTGACTGCATAGCGGTAGAAGTTCGGGTCGCCAGCCAGCAGACCAATGGGATCGCGCTGGGTGAATCGACCGAGCCCGGCATCGTAAAAGCGAGCCCGCATCGCATAGAGGTCAGGGGCTTGCGAGATTCCAAATTCGCCAATGAAGCGTGGGTCTCCGAGGGTCGACGCGGTGGGCACGGAAAACTCGCCAAATGGCGTATAGCTGAAATGAGATAGGACGTCTCCTGCAGCACCGGTCACATCCGCCGTGGACCCTAACGCATCAAAAGTGAAGAAAGCACTTGCGGCATCAGTTCGTGACAGCAAGCCAACGCCATGAACGTTTCTGGCAACCAACTGCCCGGCAGCATCATATTCGCCCACCACGTTGCCGAGCCCGAAGGGGTCGATCACAAAGTCGGTCGCTTCGCCATTGATCCGGACTGCCATCCGTGATCCGAAACCGTTGTAGACATTCTCAAACGTCTCGGTCCCCTCCGTGATGCGGACCAACCGGTTGTCGACGTCATAGTCATACGTCGTGATATCGGCGCCGTCTTCTTTGCGGATCAAGTTTCCGTCGGCATCGTAAAAATACCGTACACCGGCGACTTCGGTGTATTGGTTTAGTTCATTGACGGTGTACGCTCTCGCAATGTCGTCCTCGGCATCCGTAACGCGGTTTCCAACCGCATCATAGGCGACCCGCGACTCGATTCCCTGCGGATCGGTCCAGCCAACGAGTTGTCCGACGTCATCGTATCGGTAGCTCCATTGACCCTCGATCGACGTCATTGACGATCGCAAGCCACGTTCGTCGTAAGTATAGAAGAATGACGACAGAATTGCGTCTGCCGCGGCATGGTTGACCAAGTGGGTGAGTTGGCCTGTTGCATCATATTGGTACGTCGTAAAAACACCGTTGCCTAGTTCCTTGCGCTGTAGGAATCCCTGTGAGTCATAGTCGTATTGCACTTGAACGACGCTATTGCTGTCCGTAATGGAGGCGATTCGCCCTGCATCGTTGTAATCGTAGGTGAGCGCGTAGCCCAATTCATCGGTGCTGGATGCACGGCGCCCCGCTGCGTCGTAAGTGAACGCCAGTGTGCGGTCGCCCGGGTAAGTGACCTTAAGGAGCCGATCGGTTGCCGGTTCGTATTCGTATTCGGTCGTTCCCGTCGCATCGGACATGACTTCCAGGTTGCCACGACTGTCGTAGGTGAAGTCGACCGTCGAATTGTCCGGATAACGTTTCTGCGTCAGTCGGCCCGCACTATCATACGTGAAGCCAATTGCCTGACCGCGGGCATTGGTACTCGACGTGATATTGCCTAGCGTATCGTACGTCCAGACGTTTGTGGCATCGTCGGCGTAGGTAATCATCTGTAAGTTGCCTTCCTCCGTGTAGGCGTACGACGTGTCGCGCCCCAGCGCATCGGTCATCTCGGTCATGCGATTGAACGGCCCGTCGTAGTCGAACTGCGTTGCATTTCCCAGGGCGTCGCTGAGTTGAATCAGGTTGCCGTCGGCATCGTATTGGTAACCAATCGAACGACCGCCGCCGTCGGTAACTTCAGTCAGATTGAATCGCTGGTCATAGGCGAAGAATACCGAGTTTTCCAACGGATCTTCAATGCGCGCGAGCTGGCCGTTCTGGTCATACAAGAATCGGCCCGTTCCTCCCGGCGCCGTAGCGCTGGCAGTTGCCGTAACAAACACCGTGCCGGCCGAATCATAGGTGAGATTGGACGTCTCGGTGTTGTCGCTCAGCCCGATCGATGACAGCCTGCCGCGGGTATCGTATTCGTACGCCGTCTCGACTCCATTCGCGCCGACGATGCTGGTAAGGGCATGCCGGTGCGTTGGTGTCGTCTGTGACGAGTAGCCATATCCTGTGACGCGACCGTCAAACGCCTCGACCGAGATGAGATGTTCGTTCGATACGTCGTAGGTGAATTGTGTTTCGCGCCCGATCGAGTCGATCAGATGAACGATCCGGCCGGCGGCGTTGTAATCAATTGTCAAAAATGCGCCCGAGGTCTGTGTCAGTTGCGTGAGTAACTCGTCGGTGTAGGTTGCGACGATTCGATTACCATTGGTATCCTCGACCGCCTCAACTCGCCCGTTCGCATTGAAGAAAATACGCGTTCCGTCCGCTTCTTCGAGCGTGAAGCTGCGTCCAGCCACTGCGGAAATCGTGCCGTAGTCACCCACGCCCGCGAAGTACGTGTCGAAGCGCCGGCTGTCGGGCTGAAATACCCGCTGATAGCCGCCCATCCCGTGGATCTCCACCGTACCGTCTTCCCGCGCGTCCGATCGCAAGTCCCAGTAGCCATTCCAATTCCAGCCGTAACCCAAGGGGCCCAATTCGTGCCGCGCCGCGAGGCTCGAACTGAAGGATCGGCTGAAGCCAATGTCGAGGCCGGGCGCGGTCACGATGGCGTCGACCGAGCGGGCCAGCACAGAGACGGGCGAAAATCCCATCGCCTGTTGAACTTCGAAGGCGTTCAGATCACCGACATCGGTCACGTCGCGACCCAGCCGTTGCAGAAAGCGGGCATTGTCGGCGAGCATGCGGACATAGTCGCCCCAGGTATCGCCGACTTGGGTGGTGAAGTTGTCATAAATCGCGTTCCAAGCGGGCGGCGTGATCATGTGAGGACGTATCTCGTCCTTGATGGCATTCCAATCGATCGTGGTCTCGTCCGTCGCCAGAATCGGGTTGACCGTGAAATTGAACGTGCCGCTGACCCAGGGGCGCTGCCAGCCGGCGTAGTAGACCGTTACACTTCCCGATTCGCCCGGCTGGAGTACGCCCGGGCTGGCTCCGGTCGCCAGGAACTGAATGGAATTGCTGAATCCTTCCGGAATCGCGGACGTCCAGAATCCGGACGTGAGGCGTGATGCGTCGAGCGTCAGAAGGGCGCCCTGCCGACCGTTCTGCTCGGCACTAAAGTCCAGCAGCGGCGACGGCATCGCCGCGTCTCCGACGTTCGCGTACTCGATGACGATTTCGCCAAGTCCGTGAAATCCCAATGCGTTGGGGGTAATCAGGTTGGTCACCAGCTTGGCCTCGCCACCGGCAACAATCGTCAGGGCCTCTTCCAACCGGTCGGTCGAGCCGTCCGGATTTGAAACGCGCACCGTGTACGTCCCGGGCGGCAGCGTGCCCGCGTCGAAGGTCGCCGTGATTTGCCGGTAGGAATCGACTTCACTGGAATCTGCCAGGTAAACGGTGTCCTCTCGGAACACTGACACGTCTGCGCCAGGGACAAACCCAGCACCGACCAGCGTCAATACCGTATCAACTCCGCTGCCACTGCGATGTGGTGATGACTGCTGGAGAAGCACGGACGAGCTTGTGGCCAAGAGCGTGTAGTCGGCAGGGGTGGGTACGTCGTCGCCGTAGACCAGGATAAACCAGGTGCCCGCCATGGCGCGCGGGACCAGAACGGCCTGGTCCGCACCTCGTTGATTGAATCGTACGTCGTAAGCGGACCTTGTCGGAGGTTCACCAAAGCGCGCGTAGACTTCGTTTCTGTTGGCGTCGCTCAGGTCATCAAGGAGAATCAGCAAGGGGTTTGCTGCGGGGACCGCGATTTCAAACAACTGTGCTTGCCCACTGCCCATCAAGGAACCGGTGTACGTTGAATCCAAGGCGAGCGCGGTTCGCGACACCTCCGTTACATTCATCGCGTAGTCGCCGCCTGCCAATCCGCCCGTGCCACGGACCGACAGCGTGTACCTCCCTGATTCCGGCAGATTAATGAGCTCGGATGATTCACCGAGGTCCATGAAACCGACCCAGTCATCCGGGCCCGTCAACGTGAACACGATGTTCGCATCGGTGCGATTAACCAGGTTGAATCGGACCAGTTGACCGGCAACTCCGGAAAAGGTCCATTCGTCCAAGCTGTACGGACTTTCAATGTTACCGCGCACCGTGTGATTGAGTTCCAACGCCGCGCGATCGGCGGTTGAATCCCAGACGCTGAGCATATAGTTGCCGGTCTGCAATGGCTGGCTGTCCGCAGCTCGAATCCGCGCTCGATAGACACCGTCTGCCGGCACTTGGATTCCACTCAATACAACAGGGGTGTCTTGCACCGAGCTTTGGGCGCTATCCACAATGGCACCGGAACTGTTGAGAATCTCGACGCGGACGACCTCCAGGTAAGGCGATACACTGGCCGGTAGTTCCGCTCCGCCGGGATTCACGGCAACGGTGAGCGACCGTCCTCCCCTGGCAAAGAATGACCAGTCATCGTGCTCGCCCACAATACTGATGGAGCCTGGAGTTGGCGTATTCAAGGCGATCGAACCGCTGTCGAGGATCTGTTTGACCGTGCCGTTGCGGATTTGCCCCAGCAATACACTTCCGCGTGTGTAGACGTTGAGCCCGTTCAGGTCCAAGGTACTGCCGAGCGGAACCACCAGGCTGTTGACATACAGCGACTCCGGGGCGCTACCTGGCGAATTATCCGAGTCGTCGACAAGCATGACGAAGGTGTTCTCAGCGACCGTGAGATTGCGAATCAGGAATGGGGACCCGAAGCCGGTCACTGTATTGCCGCCATCGGCGCTCATCACTTCGAACTTCTGTGGATCGGCAACGGTTCCAGCGCCGTTGAACAGCAGATTCCCATCCAGTCGAGAACCCAGGCTCGTGGTGGATCCGAGCCAGTCACCTGCCACCGCGAGCGTGCCAGTGGTTGGCACGTTGACGCGCGCCGTACCGTCCAAATGAATGGACGTCGCGACCGCGAATTGTGCCCCAACCCCCAACCGGACCAAGCCTTCACTGACCATGGGCATGTCGCTTGAGAAGGACACGTTGCCGCCGACGACGGGCATCGTTTGGTTCGCCCCCAGGTCGATGCCTCCCAGCGTACCGCCTGCAAAGTGAATGTCACCGATTCCGGAATGCGTGACACTGGTATTTTGAAGCTGAAACACGCTGCTTGGCGAGTCGATTGCGATCGACCCGCCGTTGGTTGCCGTGAGCGAGGAACCGCCAGAAAAAATGTGGTCGACCGGACTCAGATCCTGAAATGTCGTCAACGCATTGAAGTCCACGGTGCTGCCCGTACCATCGGCCAGGACGCGAGTCGATCGACCTCGCGTATCACCGGTTGCTGGATCATTGATCTGCGTCAGGCCGCGTAAGTCCACTTGGCCGCCGCCCAACGCTTTGATGTCAAACAAACTGTTGACCGCTGCATGGTGCGTCATGCTGCGAAGTTGACTCAAATCGAGAACGCTGCCGGCACCGCTGGCAGCGAATTCGGACGTGCTGGCATCCTCCGGCATCGTCAGCGACGTAACGGCCGGCAGCGCCAGCGTGACACCGCCGTTGACGAACAGGCTGACGCCGTTGATGTTGGTCACGCTGGTCAGCATCGCCGTGCCACCATTGCTGAGCGTCACACTGGCGTAGGAAAGATTCTTCAAGACTGGAAACGCGGCGTGGACGCCGTCGATCGTAAGCTCAGATCCGCGTCCATTGGTCATGCTGGTGAACTCGGCGTCAATGCCCGAAACCGTGATGACGCTGTTGGTCAACGCGGTCAATTGCCCAATGGGCAACGTGCCGGTGCCATCCAGCGTCACGATGGTCGCGTTCAGTGACGTAACCAGTGGCATCTGAATAGCGCCGCCGTTGGTTGCCGTGAGCGCGGACGCACCGTCGAAAACGTGGCCAAAAGGGCTCAGGTCCTGGAATGTGGTCAGCATATTGAAGTCCACGATACTGCCCGTACCATCGGCCAGGACGCGAGTCGAGCGACCTCGCGTATCACCGGTTGCCGGATCGTTGATCTGCGTCAAGCCGCCCAAATCCACTTGGCCGCCGCCCAACGCTTTGATGTCAATCAAACTGTTCACCGCCGCGTGATGCGTCATGCTTTGAAGATGGCTCAAGTCCAGGACGCTTCCCGCGCCGCTGGCGGCAAACACCGATGTGGACGCATCTTCCGGCATCGTCAGCGACATCACAGAGGGTAGTGCGAGAACCTCTCCGCCGTTGACCGAAAAGCTGGCGCCGTCAATGTTCGTCACGTTTGGCAGCGAGGTTGACCCGCCGCTGTTAAGTGTGACATTGCCGTAAGCAAGGTTCGTCAGCACCGGAAAGGCACCGTTGACGCCGTTGATCGTCATGGTCGTTCCGCGCGCATTGGTCAGGCCGGTGAAATCAACATCGGCCCCGGAAATGGTGACGATACTATCGGTCAGCGAATTCAACTGCGCCACGGGCAGCGTGCCGGTGCCATCCAGGGTGACGATGGTTGCATTCAGCGACGTCACCAGCGGCATCTGGATGTCGCCGCCATTGCTGGCGGTGAGTTCCGAATCGCCGCCGAAAACGTGGTCAAAGGGACTCAGATCCTGAAACGTGGTCAACGCATTGAAGTCCACGATACTGCCCGTACCGTCGGCCAGAACGCGAGTCGCGCGACCTCGCGTATCACCGGTTGCTGGATCGTTGATTTGCGTCAAGCCGCCCAAGTCCACTTGGCCGCCGCCCAACGCTTTGATGTCAAACAGACTGTTCACCGCCGCGTGATGCGTCATGCTTTGAAGATTGTGCAAATCCAGGACGCTGCCCGCTCCACTGGCGGAAAATACCGATGTGGACGCATCTTCTGGCATTGTCAGTGACGTGACGGCCGGCAACGCCAGTGTCGCTCCGCCGTTGACCGAAAGGCTGGCACCGTCAAGATTCGTTACATTCGCAAAGGTCGTCGTCCCACCACTATTAAGCCTGACATCGCCGTAAGCGAGGCTGGTCAATGCTGGAAACGTCGCATTAACTCCGTTGATCGTGATCTGCGTTCCCAGCCCATTGGTCAGACTGGTGAAGTCGACGTCCATCCCGGAAATGGAGATAATGCTGTTGGTCAGCGCGGTCAACTGCGCCACGGGCAACGTGCCGGTGCCATCCAGGGTGACAATGGTCGCATTCAGCGAGGTAACCAGTGGCATCTGGATGTCGCCGCCATTGCTTGCGGTGAGTACCGAATCGCC
>JAUIHJ010000750.1 GCA_030432015.1 bacterium | reverse complement strand
ACGCCGTTCAGCAATCGCGCGTCGGACGCTCCATACACGATTGGCGGGGTCGACGGTGGGCCGCACACGGTGGTGGTGAATCAGGTCTACGCCCCAGATGATATGACGATTGACGGTGTTTCCTGGGAAAGCCTGGGTGAATTTGAAGTGGATGCCGGAGGCACGATCACGGTGCAACTTTCCGGCACGGCGAGCGGCTCGGTCATCGCTGACGCGGTGCGAATTGAACAGGTGGTCGGACCGGAAATCGACATGTTGCATGGTTCAACAACCGTTGTCGATGGCGGCAGCTTCAACTTTGGTGCCGTGTTGACTGGAGCTTCGTTGAGCAAGACGTTCAGCATCGCCAACCGCGGCGTGCAGGATTTGGTGCTGGGAACGACGCTGACGCTACCGGATGGGTACGCGTTGGGTTCGACCACGCCGCCAACACTGTTTGACGGTAGTGCGGCAACCACGGTCCCACCCAACGCGACCGTGACCTTGGAAATCGTCTTGGATACCCAGACTCCTGGCGACAGGGTGGGGACGCTCGCGTTCAGCAGCAATGATGACGACGAGAGCCCGTTCACGTTAACACTCAGCAGCGTCGTCGGCGACGACGCGTTGATTGTGGACAATGACGACGCCAGCTACCGCGACTCGGGCAGCCTGCTGTTGTGGACCAATCAAGGGTTCCGAGGCGACGTCCGCGAGGCACAGCAAGGCGGCCCGGTGGAGACCGCAACGTACACCTTCAGTGGCCTGACCCAGGGCGACGTTTTCGATGTGTCGACGACATGGACGCCATCCTCTAATCGGGCGAACAACGCGCCGTATGCGGTCAGCGGTATTGCGGGCGGCACCGTGACGAGCCTTGTGAACCAGCGCGTCGCGCCCCACGATTTTGTGGACTTGGGCGCGGCCTGGGAACGACTGGGGACGTTCACCGTCGATGCCGAGGGTACCTTGACGGTCGTCGTGTCCGGCGCCACCAGCG
Organism: bacterium; assembly: GCA_030432015.1. Lineage (GTDB taxonomy): Bacteria > Planctomycetota > Planctomycetia > Pirellulales > Pirellulaceae > ARS98. The sequence goes on along the minus strand of JAUIHJ010000750.1, from coordinate 2,970 downwards.
GCAGTGTGATCGCCGATGCGGTGCGCGTGGATCGACGAGCCGATGCGGAAATTCAAGTCACGCAGGGCTCGACAACGATCGAGAGCGGCGTGACCAGCGTCGACATTGGCTCGGGCCTGGTTGGCTCGGCGGTCAGCAAGCCGTTCACGGTGACCAACGTCGGCGCTGCCGAACTGGTCCTGCAGTCGATCAGTGTGCCGGCGGGCTTCATCATCGTAACCGACCTTGCCGCGGGGCAGGTTGTGTTGCCAGGCGAGTCGACCACATTCGAGATTGGACTGGATACATCGGCCGCTGCCACGCCGGGAGGCCCGTTATCGTTTGGCACCAATGACGCGGACGAGGCGCCGTTTACGTTCGCGTTAGCGGGCGAGGTGACGCCGGCGGTTGCTGTGATCGATGACGGCGATCCGGTCGGCTACGCCGATTCCGCCAACATGTCGGTCTGGGGGCAGGGTTTCCAGGGGGACGTGCGCGAAGCCGTCGCTGGCGGGACGCCCCAGTCGGCCACCTATTCGTTCACCAGCCTGCCGGCCGGAGTCTACCGGGTTTCTGCGACGTGGACGCCCTACTTCAATCGGGCCAGCAACGCGCTTTACCGCGTCAACGGTAACCCGGTTGCAATCAACCAGAGGTTATCACCCAGCAACTTGGCGTCCACGCCGCAGGGCAGCGTGGTCTTGCATGCCGGCAGTTGGTTTGCGGACCTGGACAGCAGTTTGTCATTCGCCGGCGGCACGCTCACGATCGAGGTCTCCGATAGTGGTTCCAATGGCAATGTCATTATCGACGCCATACGAGTCGAACGGCTTGGCCCGCTGAGTGGGGAAGGGAGCCTGTCGCAGTCCGCCGCGACGGCCGCACCGGCGCCGTCACTGACCGCAGCAGATTATCGCGCCGCGGCCAACCTGCTGTTTGACGACGACCAACTGACGGATCCACTACTGGATCTCGGCGGTGGCCAGAACAGTAGCGAGGATGATCTGGCGTTTGGTCGTGCGGGAGGGGCGGGATCAGATTTGCTGGCCTTGGCTTCCTGCGAGCAACTGCCCGAGGGCGATCATCTCCTCACGCGCGAGCGGAAACGGCTTGATGATGTGAATGCGGTTGATCACTTCTTTGCCGAATTGGACGATGTGGCGATCTTCTGTGGGGACGGTTGATCGCGGGCGGGGCGCATGCGACTGGTGTGTGCGGCATCGTCGTGTGGCGGCGGTTCGAATATCGGTCTTGAGCCGGTCTTCCGCCTCCTGTTCGACACCCCTCGAGGGGTGGGTTGTGGGCGAGGAGACATGGTCTTGGTTGTCGAAACAGCCGGCTTGCGATTCGGTCATAGGCCCATGCCTGGCAAGCTGCCGCGGGCCGTTGCTGGTTGTCGGTCAACGCATTGCACCATAAAGTAGCGCTGTCCGGTTCGGTTTAACGTTGATGGGCCACGTAAGGTGACTTGCGGCCTCGTATCGGGACTGCGATTTCCGGAATGTTCTGGGAAAGGCAAAATTCCGGCGAGCCATATGTGGCGACCATCCCTTGGCACGCGCACGAGAATCCCATGTCCAACGCTCTGCACGATGACCCGCTAGTCCGGCTGGCTGCTGCAGGCGACACGGCGGCGATGAACGACCTGTTCGAGCGGCATCGGGAGCGACTAAAGAAGATGATCCGGATGCGGATGAACCCACGCCTCCAGGGCCGCGTCGACGACTCGGACGTTCTCCAGGATGCCTATCTTGAAGCAGTTGGTCGTATTACGGAATATTTGGCTGATCCACAGGCTCCGTTTTTCCTGTGGCTGCGGAAGATTACAGGCCAGAAGTTGATTGATGTTCACCGTCGCCATCTCGGAGCCCAGGCGCGTGACGTGCGGCTGGAGGTTCGCCATTTGCGTGCGCCGCTGCCGCTCGCGAGTTCGGTGTCGCTGGCTGCGCAACTGTTAGGGCGTTTGACGACTCCTACCGAGGCTGCCGTGCGGGCTGAGAATCGGCGGCTGCTGCAGGATGCCCTCGCCCGGATGGACGAGATGGACCGTGAAATCCTCTCGCTACGGCACCATGAGGACTTGAGCAACCAGGAAGCTGCTCAGGAACTGGGGATCGAGGAGTCGGCTGCGAGTAAACGCTTCATCCGCGCCCTGCAGCGACTGCAAAAATTGCTTGGCGAGGCGGGGCTCACCGATTGACGTGCGCGCAGCAAGCGTAAAATTCAGAGGTGCGTTACATTGAACGGTGATGGAACCGTACATGCCGCCCACCATGACACTCGACGAGATAGTCGAGGATTTTTTGGCTCGTCATCGGCGAGGTGAACGACCGTGCGCCGACGACTACGCGGATCGCTTTCCCGAATTGGCGGATGAGATTCGTGCGACGTTGCCGGCGCTGGCCGCCATGGAGAACCTTGGCCCCCACGACGCGTCGGCGGATCACGGGGTGGAAGACGAGTTGCAGCTTGATGAAATCGGGGATTACCGCATTCTGGGCGAAATTGGTCGTGGTGGGATGGGGGTCGTCTATGAAGCCCAGCAACTGTCGCTGGGTCGGCGCGTGGCACTGAAGGTGCTTCCGTTGAGTGCGTCAAGTGATACGAAGTCACAACTGCGGTTTCAGCGTGAAGCCCGCGCCGTGGCAAGGTTGCACCATACCAACATCGTGCCTGTCTTCGAAGTTGGTCAGGAGGACAACCGGTTTTTCTATGCAATGCAGTTAATCCATGGATGGAATCTGGCTGACGTGATCGACGACTTGAGGCGGTTGCGCGGCGCGGGTGCGGAGCCGACCCGATTTGGAAGCGGGCCAACTTTGCCCACATCCGAGCATGAGCAGTTGGCCGGGGAAGAATCGGGTCAACGCGGCGCCGCGACGATGTTGATGACGTCCCGTACTGCAACGCTGCCTGGTCGATCGGACGGTTCCCTAATCGATGACGGTCGGCGGCAGTTCTACCAGTCGATTGCGCACGTCGGAAGGCAGG
>JAUIHJ010000749.1 GCA_030432015.1 bacterium | reverse complement strand
GCTGGAGCAGGCCCGGTCGGCGGTCGTTTCTGAGGGCGTGGGAAGCCGCAGGTCGTCAGGGGCCAAGCCGTTCACGACGGAGGGTCTCCCTGGTCACTGAGCCGGTCAATTGCGGCGAGGCGAAGATCGTCCGGGATGGCCTGATTGCCATGTGTCGACAGGGTTTGGAGAACATCGCGATTGCTGTCGGGCGACATGGCCAAAGCATGGAGCAGCAACGTTACTGCGTCCTCTTTGCGACCCTGTTCCAGCCGCTGCAGTGCCAGATCGCGCATGGTGTCAGTGTCCTCCAGCAGTTCTTTCACGAGTTCGAATATTTCAGTTGCGGTTTTCTCGACCTGATCGTCCGATTCGGGCACGGGGATATCTCGTCCAATCCGACACTGAGCCAGCGCCGTCGCAAGATCACGTAGTTCGGTTCGCTTAAGGAATTCGTACCAGCGAAAACAGGGGTAGCGTTCCCGCAGCCAGGTTTCCTTTTGATAATCATCCTTAGCCTCGTTTCGGATCGCGGCTTCGTGCTGCCTCCCTTCGTTTGTCCAATGCTCGATCCAGTGGAGGTCACCAATGGGGCCATCGGGACTTAGGCGTTGGTCGCCCAGGACATACAGCAGAACTCGCTTGTCAGGTAAATGGCCGACCGGTTCCTGCTGATGAATCAGCAACATTTCGGTCATGCAGAACGGAGAATAGAAATACTTCTTGGACCAGAAGACCAGCATCAGGTCGCCCTTCCCCAGGTGCTCCATAAACTCGGGGAGTCGACTGGGCCCTTCGGGAATATCGTAGCAGAGCACCTTGCCGCGATGATGCTGTTGCAGGTATGGGTGGAGCTTGCGTCCCAAGGTTGATGGGATATCCCCAACTCGACCGTGCTGATCGTCGCTGCCGGCAAACGACAAGGTTACCTTGACCTCGGTGGCATCTTCCCGGTGAGGCTGACTTGGTTGCAACGATTCGCGGGCCAACTCTTCCCGTTCAACCGGCTTCCATTCAGACTCAAAGTGGTCCTTCTCGCTGTAGGTAGGATGACTCAAGTGATCTTGTACGCGTTCACGCACGAAGTCTTCGAAGGCCGGATCCTGGGGGCCAGAGAACCACACGTCCAAGGCAAAGAGATAATCCTGGCTATCGCTGTGCCGCGGCCAGTCGATCCAACAGACGGCGCCGGTCGCGGCCGAAACAATGCTGCAGCCCCAGCGCCAGGCCCTCATCGAACGGCTCCACTCAGCGCCAAAGCTGGCGATCAACGATCGAATTTCCGATTCCGTGACGCGGCTTAGTTGGTATTGGGCCCAAGCCTCGTGATCACCGGCCAACTCTGGATATCGTGCAACGGCCATTTCGCGGGAGGGAAAAAATCCGGGTGCCGCGTAGACCACGCGGCCAGACGCGGATTCGTCATGCCGCAGCAATTCGAAGCACATCCCGCAGGACAGCATGAACGAGAGCAGCAAATCCATCGCCTGGTCGTCATATCCGGCGTCTCTCCAGGATAGATTGGCAAGTTCCTCCCTGGTGAACTGCCCATTGGACTGCAGCAGTCGCTCGCGAATCTGGTACCTGCTTTGTCGGCTGGAGAAGGCGTAAATTCCTTGGGTCGCCCAACGCTGGTCGAGGATCACGGTCTGTTTCAGGTGCTTGGCGTTGTAGTAGACAAATCCGCTCCGATGAAAACGCTCCAGCAGCAGATGCGGCTTGTCGTGATATTCTCCCGTGCAGTGTTTTCTGACAAGGTCCTCAAATTCCTGGAGGCTGATCGTGGGACAAGGCGACTGAAAGACCTCGCCGAATTCGTCCATTTTCCAGTAGAGCTCTTCGTTCTGCTGGATGAGCGGCCTCAACGCCTGCTTGACCGCGATTGCCGGCGCGGGCAACGAACGTGCGTTCTGCTTACCAAGCAGCCGCTTGGCTTGCGCCTCCAACCACTCTTCGATTTCTGGCAATCCAGCACCGGTTTTCGAAGAAAATACCACATCGTCTGGACGTGGCCCCGGTCCAGGAGCCGTCCCACGATCGTCATCGCGATCCGACTTGGTACGCACCACCAGGACCGGCGGGGCGATCTCCAGTCCAGGAATCTTTCCCAGCGATCCAACTTGGTCCAGCCAGTACTTCAATTCGCGGTGCACATCCTCGCCCTCGCGAACCATGGCCGCGCGTTCCCGCTCGTCCGACGTCGCGTCGGCACCCGGCGGATGGTCGTTATGACAGATAATGAAGATCGCCCCACTTTGCAGGAAGAGCCGATGCGTGCTGTGGTAGAGATCCTGTCCGGCAAAATCCCAGATGTTCAAACGCACCGTGCCGTCCGCGTCGTCCAGCAGCGCGTCCTCGGGCGTGAAGGGGATCTCTTTTTTCCATAGCCGTACGCCATGCGTTGAGACCTCGTCGGAACGGAATTCGCCATGAATCCACCGACGGGCCAACGACGATTTACCGCAGCGGCCGTTGCCCAGCAAAATGACTTTGAGTTCACAGTCAGACTTTCGCCCGGCCTCGGATGCGTCCAGGTCGGCAATCACGCGCTCGGCCACATTGGTGTCGTCGGTTTCGCCGAGGAGATCCCGCTGCAGGTCGACGCCGGATTCAAACAGAAAGAGGGTCCGTGGACGTCGACGCTGCGTGGCCTCGATGACGGAATTCGGCAGGTCCGGCAACGTCTTGAGTGACTTCGTATACGCGAGGTCGATAAAGTCCGCCAGTTCCGGCAGGGCTGGAATGTTCTCGATGGCGGTCGCGTGACGCAGCTCCAACCGGCGCAATGCACGCGGCCACGCCTGCGGGAGTCGCCGGAGTCGACGACATTCATTTAGCCGAATGTCGACGAGCGTCTGTGGCCAGGACCAGTTTGTCGCCGACGGGGAAAGTTCGCGGAACGAACCGCCGGAGAGATCAAGCGTGCGCAGTTGAGGACTACCGGCTAACAACCTGGCCAGTTCAGCGCCGGGCAAACCGGAGCATTGGCGCAGACTCAAGTCGGTGAGAGACGTCCGGGCCACATCCGAGCCAGGCAGGGCCGTGAGTTCCACCGACGGGCTATCGATCACCAGCGTTTCGAGAGTCGCCGGCAGATTTGCGAGCGACCGGAGTCGCCCACAGCCACGCACGTCCAGGCACTTCAGCCCGCGCGGCAGTTCTGGCAGCGTTTCCAGATCGCTGATCTGCCAGAGGTGGAGGTGGGTCAGATGCGGATATATTTCAGCCAGATTGCCTGGGATGGTGACGCGGATCTCGGCCATGTCATTTTCGGCTGGCGGTTTGCCGACGACGACCTTGGTGACTGACGCATCAGGCTGCCACGTCAGCGGGCGGGCGTGATCCGGCGCGTTTTCGTCGTACCAGGATTCGCCCGTGTCGGAGAATAGCGCGATATTGTCGGCAGCAGAGACGGATGTGGTCATTATGGTTGGATCCTCGAGTCCGTGGTCTCAACAATTCATTTTCGTCTCTCTCGAACAGCGTACCAGTTATAACGTACCCGCGATCGTGTCACCCCTTGACTCAGGCAGCAAGCCAGTGGGCGTCAGCGATGGTCATCAGCCGTTACGCTGAAATTTTGCGCTGCGCAAATCGACGTCAGCTCCGCACCGTTGCTGGCTGGGCACGGACCGGAGACCAGACAGACGCGGAAGCCAAGCATCTCGTCGCGGACCCCTGGCCCGAGTCTGCTGCGAAACGCCGCACGGCAGTACCAGGGTTTGTAGCTCCAAGAGCCACCACGATAGACGCGGTCCGATCCAACGTCACCAATAATTCCGAGGTCACTGGCGCCGTCCGGTCGGTGCCTGTACGCATGCATGTCCCACACGTCGCGACACCATTCCCACACATTGCCATGCATGTCGTACAGCCCGAACTCGTTCGCTTGCCGCCGGCCCACCGGGTGCGTTGTGCGGTTCGAGTTGCCGGCGTACCAGCCTGCGTCAGCCAGGGCCGCCGCGCCGTCACCG
>JAUIHJ010000748.1 GCA_030432015.1 bacterium | reverse complement strand
CGAATACTTTTTTAAGGATCGAGTTCTGAATGACGAGTTCACCGTCTTTGTTATAAGCATAACGGAAAAATAACAGTCCAGTTGCCATCTTCGCCGACATAGTAGTTCTTGGTGCCTTCCAGCCCCAAAATCACAACCGGCATGACGTTCTTGTCGTCGCCAGCAAACACGATGGTGTACTCGGAAGCCGCAGCCGTCATTTCGACCGCCATTAACGGAACCGAATTGACATTCGCCGCAAAACTGAAGTCCTCACGGTCGATGCTCAGATCGCCGTGACGCTGCGGAGAGACCGCAGCAACATTTTCGTAAAAGAGCATTTGCGCCATGGAAGTTGTCGCCTTTCTGAGTTTCGGAATTATACGGAACGTTGTGTCGTTGCCCTTGCCACCTTTGACGTCGCAAGCCGACAAAACGTTCAAAAAGTTTCGGTAGAAATGTTGGTTCGTCGAGCAAGCGGGGGCTAGCACGTCGCATCCCTCGTCACCGGCTTAGGTGGCCCCATCCTTCATTTCCGCCATCAGTTCGTCGATCGCTTTGTCCATGGCCTCGCCTCGGACATTCTTGTAGCGAATCACTCCTTTGGCATCGAGTACATAAACCGTAGGCCAGCCACGCACATTCCATTGGGTTGCGATGGGTCCGTGGGTACTGCCACCATCCCACCAACTGCGCCAAGTGATCTCTTCCTTCTTGAGAACTTCCTTCAGTTTCTCGCGATCACGATCGCTGTTAATTCCCAACAAGGCAAATGGTTCGCCAGCCAAACGCTTTACGAGCGACCGCTCGTGCGGGTACATAGCCCGGCAAGGCGGTCACCAATTGCCCCAGAAGTCGAGCACCACGATTTTGCCGCGATAGTCGGCCAGGCTGAACTCGACGCCGTCAATATCTTCCGAGGTGATCTCGGGAGCTTCGCAGCCGATCGACAGGTGTTGCAGCTCGAATAAATCGCGTTCCGCGGTCTTCGCCAGGGTGCCGTTATTGACTTTGGCGAAATCTTCGATGACGCGCGCCAACAACGCTTCCGCCTTCTCATTTCGTTCGCCGCTGCGCCCCACCATCGCCTTCGCCAAAGCGTAGGTGGCATGTCCCTGCGCATCGACATTCTTGCTGGACTCCATCACGGCCTGCAGTAACTTCTTGGCAGCGGGCGAAGTCGACCGGCTCAATTGCTGGCACACCCTGGTCATCTTGGGGTCATCGAGAAATCTCCCAACGATCGCCGGAATTGCCTTATCGCCGTGCTTGCCATCCGCATCATTCGCGATGACCCACACCAGGGCATCAAAGGCTGTCGGATCGTCTGCATTCGCCTGGGCGAATTCCAGAAACCGACCAGCAAATGTGGCCGGCACCTGATTGTATTGTGCGAGGATTTTCTGCCGATCTTCCGGGGTCTTGGCCGTGCGGTACTCCGTTGCCAAAGTTCGCTGCGCTTTGGAGAAGTCGGCCATCAGGCTTTTGTACGTGTCCGGCGCGGGTGGCGGCGCCTTCTTTTCGTCGTCGGCGCCTGCTGCCACCGACAAGGCGACCAAGGCCAACGTACACAACAGGTAATGTTTCATGAGAGAATCTCCCGAGAAGTGAATGGCGTATCGCGTCCGCGGGTAGCAAGGATTCGTGTTCGCGAGCGACCAGTCAGTATAGACCTCGCGCTGCCGATTTTCATATGCAGACCATGATTTCCAGGGAAATTATCGGTTTGTCCACGGAGGATTGGGGAAGCTGTACGCGTCAGCCGCAAGAAGGGTGATCGCATCGTCGCAGGTGGGAGAATCCACAGTTGCCGCCGATGCGGCGCCACCCGCAGGACACGCACCACCCGCAAAGGGGCAGAGGGCGATTCCGAATGGTACCGCCTGGCGCGATGCACCTTTGGCCGGTGGGTCTCGCCCCTTATTGGGGTGACAATCGGATCGACCGCAGGTCCATCAGAGCGCTGCCGATCGCACCGTCGCTGCGCATGGTGACCTCGTGCAGGCCGGCTGGGAGTCTCAAGGATCCCAGCGACATCGAACGGTAGTCATCCCAACTCCCGGATCCCTGCACAACGCCGCGGAGCGATTGCCCCGCGACGCTGATGACAAATCGATCACCGGCGGCACTGTTGGCACAGGCATAATCCAACGTGACGCGATATTCGCGCGCATGCGGTACGCGAACCTGCCACACCGCATGATCTTGTGGACTGCTCCACCAACCGAGATTTCGATACTTCGGTTCAAACACCAAGCTGGGGCCAAAGATCTGCGCGTGCATTGCCAGTAACCGAATCGAACCATCATCGCGCATCGGCGCGACCTGCGGCTCGTTCCCAGGAAACTGCTTGGGTTTGGCAGCCGGCAGCGAACTGCGTAGGTAGGCGAAAACATCCGCCAGATCTTGCGGCTTCAGTTCCTTTTCCATCCCTTCGGGCATCAACGATTTTCCAGAGGTGCGGAACTCATCGAGTTCGGTTCTCAAGATGGTCGCCACTTTTTCGTCCGGTCCGACCAGGGTAATCCGATTGGCCGTTTCGCTCTGAATCATCCCGGTGTACTGACGACCCGCCTGAGTGATCGCGACGTACTCCAGGAATTTGTCCTCGACGGCCCGATTGGGATCGAGCACCGCCGTCAGCATTGCACCGATGGACTTGTCCGTCAGTGCGGCCAGATCGGGACCGATGGCGTGGCCGCTCCCTTGCCATCGATGGCAGGTCGAACAGTGTTTGGTGAAGTTCAGCTTGCCTCGATCAGGATCGCCGTCCAGCGTGGCAACGGCGCCGTAGCTGTCGATCACCTGGCGGCGATCGGTATTCGCGTCGCTGGACAGCAGCTTGGCCGCGCGGTCGCGAATCGCGGTGTCCTTATGGCGGGTTAATTGTTGCCGACGATGCGCGTTAAGGTGTGACGCCTGCACCTGCTTGGCCTCGACCGCATCAAGCAATACGCTCGACCATTCCGCACGGGTAAGCAGCAGATCCAAAACTTCCGCGCGAAGGGCCGGAGTATGTGACGACCAGCCTGCCAGCAACGCTTGGGCCGTGTTTTCCGCCGGCGTGGCAGCGTTGACCAGTCCGCGTGCGGCGGCAATCTGCACCGCCGTCCCGTACCGCGGTGCCAGCAGCTTGGCGAGCGTTGGCCGGCTCGCCGGCGACGCCGAACTACCCAGCAATCGCATCGCGGCGAGGCGGATGTCGCCCTGGGTCTCGGCAGCGAGGGCCAGTTGTTCGGCAGCCTTGATCAGAGCATCGAGGGCCCGCTGCGTCTCCGCGTCGAGTGTCCGGCTTGAGGCCGCGCGACGCCCCGCGACCCGGTCAAAGAGGGTGGCCACGGTGGAGAATTGCCAGGGCTGGTAACCTTGCTCGGTTGCCGCTACCAGCGGCCGGAGCGCGTCGCTGAAGAATTCCGGGTTGCCGATCGAACCCGCGGTTGCCAACAGTGGGTCCAGCCAAGCTGCTGATTGGCTGCCACTGGACAGGCTGACTTTAATCGCTTCAATGACGTTCTTCTCGTGGAGGCTGCTATGCAGGGCGGCCAGCAGATTGGGATCACTGGTCGCTGCCGCCATCCGGGCCAGGTCCCCACCGGACTCTGCTGTTCCCAACGCCCCCAAACTGTACGCGACCTGAAGCCGAACCTGGGCATCTTCATCGCGGGTCATTTCGACAAGCCGCCGCGCGAGTGGCTCGGACATGGCCAGCCGCGGCTCGGCCAAGCGGATCGCGTGGCGCCGCACCGCGAAGTGGTTGTCCTCGCTGGCCTGAAGCAGCAACGCATCCTCCAGACCGTCGAGCCCACCTTGAGTCGACAGGCCGTCCAAAGTGCACAGAGCCTGAACCCGCACCTCGGGCAACTGCGATGCGGTCACCAGGGTCCGCAAGCCTGGAATCGCCTGCGGGTCGGACTTCCAAAGCAGCATTTGATGGAGCAGATCACGCTGGGTGCCGTTGGGGGTGTCAAACGCCGCGACGAGTTCCGTGGT
>JAUIHJ010000022.1 GCA_030432015.1 bacterium | reverse complement strand
GGGCACCGAATCCGGGAAAACTCGGTGCCCTGCTTGGTCGATTCTTTCGACCGCCCATCGAAATATATGCTTGCTGGCGACGGCAGTTGCAATTTAGCCAGCAAAATCCGCTGCGGGGGTCTGCCGCAGCGGGTTGTCCTCAGTGGGAGAACGGTGTCTTGAATTCGTCGCTAGACGAGTTCCTTCTTTGCACCGATCAGGGTGCGAAGTCGTTCTGCCAACAAGTTGGCGTCAAACGGCTTCTTGAACGTCTCGTTGATCGCTGACCGATCGAAGCTCATCGGGTTCCCGTCATCGGGCAGCAACGCGATCAGGATCGTTTCGGTAAAGTCGGTGTTCTTACGCAGGTTTTGGCAAATCTGCAAAGACTCGACTTTGCCGATCGAAAAATCGACAATGATGCAGTCAGGGTGGAAACTTTCGGCTTGAATTCCTGCTTCGAATCCGCTCGCGGCGACAGCCACCTTAAAGCGTTTCTCCGCGGGAAGTTCTCGCTTGAGATTTTCGATCAACACTTGATCTTGAGCGACGATCAGCACCTTTGCCACAGCTTGGTCTTCAAGATCTCCAAGGGGCATACCATGCTCCTTGAGGAATTTGATTAGATATTCGCGTGGGATCCGACGGTCTTGGGATCCCGGAATCCGGTATCCTTTCAGGCGGCCCGAATCGAACCACTTACTGACCGTGCGAGGCGCCACTTTACAGATCTTGGCGACCTGTCCAGTTGTGAACACGTTCATCGCAGGCTCTCCATTAATCGCTCGTTGATTCTTCTTCCAGTTGGCCGACAAACATCGGCCAACCTTCAGCCCCTCGATTCACGTTCGACGTAAAGGTCGACTGCTAGTTGCGGGTAACTGGCATAACGCAAAGATCTGGGTCAGGGCCAAAATTGCTTCTACGTGTGGCAAGGGTTCAGTTCCTTCTGATCCGTGCCGTGCAAATAACTTCGGCAAGTTGGCGATCGGAAACTTGGTAAAAATCCGTAATATGGAGAATTTGAATTTGATCAACTCAAATCAGATTCTCCATCCAACTCATCGAAACAAACGTGTTCGACGACGACGCTACGGAGAGAATGCGCGAAAAGTCCGCTGTCATTGGGTCAAACAACAACGGTCTTTACGAAGACGTGGAACGTCTTCGGTAGGCTTCCCCCCCGGGAAGTATGCACCTCGCATCCCGCCTCACGTTCGAGACTGGACACTTGGGACAAACCCTCCGAGTGTTAGTTTCGATTCAAACGGCCCTGAATCTTGAGAATCTTTCCCAAGTCATTTCCACAACGCGCGTCACGGGGAGCACGATCCCAGTTGGGATTGCAGTGGTCGAATCAATCGTGCGAACCGGAGCGGTGGAAAGAATTGCAGCAAATACGCCGAATTCGCGTCGGTTGCGGATCCCCAGTAGACCGCCTTGCGGGATCATGGCGCCGTGCACGTCGCGCTGTGGGCGAACAAAAAAATGTTTCGCTCAACCCAAAAATGTCGCGCCCGGCGGCGCGCCGCAGGTACCGCGCGCGAACCTGTGCGGAATATGCGGGTCGACGCAGTGCATTGCCTGGGCATCTCCGGCGCCTGGCACTAGGCCGCACCGCGCTCGTCATCGTCGTCCTTGCCATCTCGGGCAATGGCTTCTTCGCTGATCTGCCCGTCTTCGCTGACATCTTCAAACCGCACCGAGACCCGCTTCGAAACTCCGGATTCCTGCATCGTGACGCCGTAGAGCGTCGTGGCGGCGGTCATCGTTTTCTTGGAATGTGTGACGACCACAAACTTGGTCCAATCCAAAAACTCGCGCAGCACGTCGACGAATCTGCCGACGTTGGCTTCATCAAACGGGGCGTCGACTTCATCCAGGACGCAAAACGGGCTGGGGCGGTACTGGAAGATGGCGAGCAGCAGTGCCACGGCAGTCAAGGCTTTTTCGCCGCCGCTGAGCAGCGAGTTGTTGAAGGAGGGCTTGCCGGGTGGCGTGGCAATGATCTCAACGCCCGCTTCCAATGGGTCGACCCCTTCTTCCAAAACCAAGTCCGCGCGACCGCCGCCAAAGGACTTGCGGTAGAGGGCTTGGAAATTGATGCGAACAGCCTCCAAGGTTTCCTCGAACATCCGCCGGCTATCGTTGTTGATCTTGAGAATGATCTTTTCGAGTGACTCCTTGGCCTGGGCGAGGTCCTGATACTGTCCACTCAGCGAGCCGAACCGCGATTCCAACTCGTCCAGTTCCTCCAACGCGTCCATATTCACCGCACCAATGTTGTTGATCTTGCGGCGTAATTCGTTGATCTCTTCTTCGTTGTCCACCTGCTCCTGCTGCTGCTCGGCGGTGACAGGCAATTCGAGTTCGGCGATCTCGATGCCATAATCGTCCTTCATGCGTTCTGCCAACGCGCTTCGCTGATGTCGCACCTCACTCGCGGCAAGATCATGGCGGTGCTGCTGTTCGTCGAGCTTCTGCGCTTGTCGACGCAGGGATTGAATCTCGCCTGCCGACCCACCCTTCTCAGCAGTCAGGGCATCCAGCGCCGCGGCGAGGCCGAGCCGTTGTTCGTGTAAATTCTCTTTCACAAGAAAAATCAGGGCGAGCTCGGACGACGCTCGCAGCCGTTCGCGTTGGGTCGACTGGAGTCGCTCCAAATTGACCTGAACCTGAGCTCGGGCTTCCGTTGTCGCTCGATCGCGCTCCCGTTGATCGTCTTCCAACTGTTGTTGGCGGGCCCGCAGATTGGCGAAATGCTCGCTGCTCTTTTCGAGTTCGACTTTGGCGGCAGTTGCCTGTAACGCGTGGTCCTGGCGCTGCTGGTCCAATTCTTGAGCCTGCTGTTCGGCGGCTGCCAACGCCTCAACTGTTTCGGCAACGCGGGTCGCACAGGTTTCGCTGGCCGTGACCGATGCCGCCAGGGCAAGTTGGGCCGTTTCGCGCTGGCTTTGCGTCGCTTGCAATTCCGTTTGAAAAACCGTTTGCTGCTCGACAAGTTGCTGGTGCCGCTCTTGCATCCCGCGGGTCCGCATCCGCTGTTCCGCGAATTGGTCGCTGGCTTCACGGAATTCTTCATTCAGCTCGGCGACCGCCGAATTTTGTTTGCTGATCGTTTCGTGCAAATTGACTTCGATCGATTCGAGCGTCGCGATCTGTGCGGCCAACTCCGTTTCCTCGGATCGCAAGGCGTGCAATTGGCTGCGCCGGGAGATCAACCCCGAGGTTGCATGCCTGGGTCCCACCGTGATCGAGCCTTCGTAATCGATCAAGTCTCCCGCGGTGGTCGCGAACCGAAGCGCGGGGAAGGTCTTCTTGAAGGCCAGCGCGATGGAAATCGATTCCACCAGCCACGTGTCGCCGAGCATACGTTGCACCAGCCGTCCCATGTTGGACGGGAATGTCACCAGGCGATCCATGCGTCCGACCACGCCGGGACGGCCGTCCAATTCGATCTCGATTCCTTGCGGCTGACCATCGTCGTGGAGACAAACAAACCCGACGCGGCCGGCAGGACGAAATCGTTGCGTCTGGATCTCTTCCAACAGGTCGTTCGAGGCCAGCACGATGAATTGCGCACGATCACCGAGTGCCACGTCGACCAGCGGTGCCAAGTCCACGCTGACCTGAAGGAGGTCAGCAACCAACCCGGTCACATCGCCAAACGGTCCATCGCTTGATTGGCGGGCCAACTCCAGCACGTCGCGTACGCCCGTGGCGAGTCCCTCTTGGCTGTTCTCCAACTCTTCCAGAACATTGGCCCGCTCCTGCACTCCGATGAGCCGCTCACGCTGGCGCACCAGGTTGTCGTGAGCCTCGGTGGCGCTCTCTTCGGATTGACTCAAGTTCCGTTGAGCGGCATCAAGCCGTTGCCGCGTGGCGACCTGCGCGGCCGCCAGTTCCGCCTGTTTCTGTTCAAACTGATGAAGTTCGGCCTGGGTCTTGGCGATGAGGCGGGAGAACTCTTCGAGCTGGCTGGAGCACCGCCGTTCGGTGGAATCCAGGGCCGCCAGTTCGGACTCGCGCGAACTGATCTGATTTCGCAACTCTGCCAATTCCAGCGTGTCTTGTTGCTGGCGGTCCTTCTTGGCTTGGCTCTCGTCGCGCAGACGCTGGAGCTGTTCGCGATGGGCGGCTTCCGCTTGCTGATGGTTGTCGAGCCGGCTCTTCAGGCCCTGGCAAACCGACTCGGCTGCTTTGAGCTGATCGGTGGTTTCGCGATAACGGGCCAACAGGCTACCGGCCCGACCGCTCATCAAGGCGAGTTGCGTGCGGTGGCGTTGCAACCCGTCGGCAAAATCATCCGCACGTGTGCGGGCCTGATCGGCGGCGGAAGTCAGCACCGCGATCCGTTCGTGGTTATCTGCAATCTGACCGTCGCATTGGCGGACGGCATCGGTGGCGGTTGTGATCCGTGCGTCAAATTCGAGCGCCCGGGCTTCCAATGCGTCGATCTTGGTGGTGATTTCTGAGGACTGGCTGGCGAGGCTGGCCAGGTCCTCCTCGATCACCGCCAGCTTGTCGGTGAGCCGGCGCCAGTCGGTGAGGCCGACCTGGGTCCGCAGTTCCTGCAGCCTGGCACTGAATTCACGGTACCGCTTGGCTTTGGACGCTTGTGAGCGGACACTGCGGAGCCGGCTTTCGACCTCTTCCACAATATCCGAGAGTCGCAAGAGGTTCTGATCAACCCGCTCGAGGCGGCGGAGGGCCTCCAGCTTCTTCGCTTTGAAGCGGCTGATTCCCGCAGCTTCCTCGAAAATCGAGCGGCGGTCGCGGGCAGATGCATTGAGCAGGCGGTCCACCTTGCCCTGTTCAATCAGGCTGTAGGCGTCAACGCCAACCCCCGTTCCGCGGAACAGGTCTTTAATATCCTTGAGCCGGCACGGCTCGCGGTTGATCAGGTACTCGCTCTCACCGCTACGATAGACGCGCCGCGTCACGTGAACTTCGGGAGCGTCAATCGGCAATCGACCGTCGGCGTTTTCGAAGACGATCGTCGCCTCAGCGGTATTCATCGCCCTGCGGCCGGCCGACGAGCCCTTGAAGATGACGTCGGACATGTCCTTGCCGCGGAGGGCTTTGGCGCTTTGGGTACCCAAAACCCATTTCATGGCGTCGACGATATTCGACTTGCCTGATCCATTCGGGCCCACGACGACCGTGATGCCTTCAGGAAAGTCGAACCTAGTCTTATCGGCGAAGCTCTTGAAGCCGACGAGTTCCAACGCTTTAAGCATAGGGTCCGGAAATCATGGCGGCAGGCGATTGACTTGACGACCACGGACGGTCCGCGGTAGGGACCATTACTCAGTCCACAAGGACGTCATTCTATCAAAGAAGCCCGGCTTCGTCCGCTCCGGTTCATCGAACTCGGCCGGTTCATCGGCGTCCTCTTCGTCGGAATCTTCGTGTTCTTCGCTCAGGCGATCGATAAACAGGTCCGGGATGGGATTGGTGACATGGAACCGCGGTTCCGGCTCAGTGACCTCGGCATCGTCTTCCTGGCGATTGAAGCGACGGTTGGGGTGAGGCAGTGCGTCGACTTCCAGCCTCGCGTCAAGCAGTCCGCGCGCCTTCGCCTCCTTCACGGCCGCAAAAACTTCCGCGTAACCGCCGTCCAATTGGACGATGGCGCGAACCATGTCGTCCAGCTTTGTCGAGCAGGTCAGGTGAACATCTTCGCCATCGACCGCAAATCGGCTCAATCGGAGCGTCTCATTGTCTTCGCGTTTGATCAAAATTTCCTTGCCAGCAAAGAGGAATTCTGGCGGGTGAATTCGAATGTCCTGGCCGAACACGACGACTTCCGCGCGTCGCGAGCGTGAAAAGTGGATCATGGACTCGCCTGTCGTGCCCACGACGTGGTAGCGAAATTTCTTGTCGAGCAACTCGCCACGGACCATTGGATCACGTGGGTTCCGTTCGCGGAGGGCCCGGAATGCGCCGTACCGTGTTTCTGCACTCGACGAATTCATCAGCTTTTCCAGGTACTCTTGCGCCTGAAACGAATTGAGGGTTGAGAGAGCGGCGAGCGCCCGCCAGCGAAAAGCGCGTTCATCCCGCGCCGCGTGGTATAGCGGTTCCGCGGCATCGGTGTCGTCCAGGTAGGCCAGCGATTCGGCGGAGTAGAATCGCACTTCGGGATCTGGTGATAACGCCCCGAGGCGGAGTGCCGGCACGCCGTCCTCTCCGATTGCTTCCAGTTGCAACGCCGCTTTCTGCGACGTGGTGGGTTCGAGCAGCATGCGTTCGAGAACTCGGACGCGATCGATCAGCAACTTCTGCGACTTGACGACGGGAATGTTGCGAATGACCGTCAGATAACGGCCAAGGTTATTGCGGTATCTGGGGTGGACGGCCAATTCGACGACGTTATCCCGCGTCGGATTGGCAACGCCTTTCTTGGTACCATGATCGAAGTGGTGGAAACGCAGATTGATCGCGGCCCCGATCGCCGCGCTGGTTCGGACGGATGCGTAGTCGTCGACAATGTACAACCCCAGCGGCCGGGAACGCTGTACGATGCCAGCGCCCAAAGCCCGTCCGCGAACTTCGTTGGCCGGGTTGTCAGCATCGTCGAAAAAGGCGTCGACGATGATCTCGCCCTTGGCCAATGCCACAACGTGCCCTTCCCGCATGGCATTTCCCAGCACCATGTGTTCACGCATCCGGCTCTGCATGAGAAAGCCGCCACGTAGACTCTCGGTCTTCGAGCGGGGTGGGTTGACGACCGCGACGTCGAAGGTATCACCCTTTTGAGCCCCGGGTGGAATCTGGCCGCGTACCAAGACCATCGCGGTCTGCGGCGAAGCGAGCGTGGTGGTCGCCTGCTTGACGTCATGCGTCTGCATCTCCTTGATCATCTGCTCCCGCATCGGTGAGGGGGGAGGATCGCTCCCCGTCCCCGGCAGTTGCGTCACCAGCGCCACAGATTCGACAAACAGCCAGGCCGTGCCGTACGGAGATGCCAGGTCGCCGACCAGACGGACGCGCTGCTCGTCATCGCTGGAATCACCTGCGTCGACAGGGTCGCCGGCAACCGTCGGATCTGGACTTTGCCCCCTAAAAAGCGGGGAGCTGCAGCCCGCGGCGGCAAGGGTTGCCATCAAGAGGGTTACGATCAGTTGGGTTGGCAAGCAGCGAGGCATGCGACAAAACTCCGGCGAAACACGAATTCCGAAACCGACCGTGGACACGTCGCCACGGCAGGACTAGATCGTTTTTTTTGCCTGGAACGGCGTAGAGACAAGTAAGAAGCGGCGGAAAGGTACTTGCCCGGCATTTTGCCGTCAAGCTCGATCAGGGCATCGCGGACGTCCCTGGCAGCGGTGACGGCGCCCCCGGCAACCACCGTTTCCTCCCGATGTTCGTCCGCGTGAGCCCTGGAACAGCTTTTTCTCGAGGCCGCAAATGCTTTCACAGAAGCGGCTTACGGAATGTGGCGAACTTCCCGCCCTGTCAGGCGTCAAAGATTGGCTATAGTTGTTTAGGATCTAGTTCGTGTTGGACGCGGCCGTGTCAGATACGTGCCGCAAATGTATGACTCAAGCTACGCTATCGCTGGTTAAGCCCGAGTTGGTTCTGTCACTGTTTGGCACCTGTGACCAGCATCTCAAATTGGTGCGTGAGGCGTTGGATGTTTCCATCACTCACCGCGACGGGGAGGTGCAGGTGATAGGGGACGACGCGGCGGTCGCGTGCGCGACCGAAGTGTTGGAGCAGCTGAAGTCGCTGGTCGAGCGTCGCGGCTCCGTGGACGAAAGCGACGTGGCCCGAATCATCGCCAACATCGTGGGCCAGGACGATCGCGAGGACCACCCGACCATTGATGTCATTCAGGTGACACGGTCGATCAAGCCGCGGAGTGCCGGCCAGGCACGCTATATTGAGGCGATACGAAAACATGACGTCGTCTTTTCGCTTGGTCCCGCGGGTACCGGCAAGACCTACCTGGCCGTTGCCATGGCGGTTGAGGCCCTGAAAAACCGGGAAATCCGCAAAATCGTGCTGGTTCGACCGGCTGTGGAGGCGGGTGAGAGTTTGGGGTTCTTGCCGGGGGACCTGCAAGCAAAAATCAATCCGTACCTGCGTCCGCTGCTGGACGCCTTGCATGAAATGGTCGACTACGATCAAATCCAGCGATTCATGGAGCAGGACGTGATTGAAGTCGTGCCCTTGGCGTATATGCGTGGGCGGACCTTGAATTCCGCCTTCATCATCTTAGACGAGGCACAAAATTCGACCGTTGCCCAAATGAAAATGTTCCTGACACGAATGGGCGAAGGATCGCGGATCGTTGTCGCGGGAGACACCACTCAAGTCGATCTGCCGCCTCATGCTCGTAGTGGGCTCGTCGATGCGTTGGCGCGGTTGCGCGATATTCGTGGGATCGCTCAAGTCCAATTGTCCAAGGCGGACATCGTTCGGCATCGATTGGTGCAGGACATTGTCAACGCCTACGAGGAGACGCCGCGGGGCAGTTCCAAGAAGTCGCGCCGCTAGCAAGTCCACATGTCAAACGGTCATCAACCGCGAACACGCTCCGACCTTGTCGCAGGGTTACGCCTGCCGCCCGGCCAACTGGCGCGGTCCTGGGACGCATTGCGCCGGGGCGATGTCTTGCTGCGATTTGCGCTCTGTCTGTTCGCCGCGCTGGTCATGTGGGCCGTCACCGCTGCCTGGGCGCCCCGCTTTCCCTTTCGCGCGGGCTACACGCCGTCACGTGACATTATGGCACGAGCGACGTTTAGCAAGTTCGATCCTGTCGAGACGACAAACCGCAAGCAGGCTGCGCGGAGCCAGGCGTTGTGCGTCTATGTCCACAATCGCCAGCCACTTATCGAATTTCGCACCGCTCTGAAGGACAGCGTTTTCCAGATTATCAACGCCGAGTCATTCGCACAGTTGCGTGAGGACTCGCCCAAGGTCTGGCCGGAATTTTCCACG
Organism: bacterium; assembly: GCA_030432015.1. Lineage (GTDB taxonomy): Bacteria > Planctomycetota > Planctomycetia > Pirellulales > Pirellulaceae > ARS98. The sequence continues at coordinate 13,333 of JAUIHJ010000022.1, read as the reverse complement.
GTCAAAAAAGGGGCCAATGACGAGAATGAAGAGCTGCTGTTTATCGAATTCCGCGAGGCCCTGGCCGATGATCCCGAGTTGGCACGCTTTGAACGCGCCGTCCAGGGGGCGTTCGAAAAGTTTGAACGCGATGGCTTGCTGGCGAGCCTCCAGCACGAGCTGAATGAAGGCAGCCAAACCGCGATTCAGGTTCACAACGTTGACCAGCCGCGTGCCGTCCGCCGCGTGGAGGTAAGGGACGTACGAGTCAACGAAGCCATGGCCAAGTTCGAGGACGACCTCCAACGCGAACTCAAGATCGTGGGCATCCCGGAAAATCATTTGAAAACGGTCGCCCACCTGATCTTTACCTGGGTCACCAACAAAAAGCTCCCCACGACGCTGACGATCGACCGTGAAGCGACGGATCTCTCGCGCGACGAGGCGGCGGCGCGCGTCGAGGACGCCGCGATCGACTACCGCCCCGGTGTCCTGCTGGTGAAGGGGGGCAAGCCGCTCACCAAAGAGCACATTGATCTGTTGCGGCTCGAACACAAGAGCCTGATCAGGGAGATGAATCTCACGCAGATGGCCCGCCATTCGCTGGCGGATCTGGGGATGTTCTGCGCTTTGTACCTGCTTTGCGGGACCTATATTTTTTATCATCACCGCCCCTTGGCGATGGAACTTCGCCGACTGGCCACGATGCTGGCTCTGGTCACCTTCACCGTCGCGCTGTGCGTCCTGACCTCCAGCGATCAGTGGCGAGCTGAATTGGTTCCCCTGGTTCTGTTCGGCGTAACCGTAACGATCGCGTACGGCCGCGAACTTGCCCTGCTGTTGTCGACCGCGGTCGCCTTGGCGGTCACCCTCTCCCTGGGCCAGGGATTGGCCGATTTTGTGATTCTCGTGGGGGCCATGGCGGCCTCGATCTTGCTGCTGGGCCGGATCCGCAGTCGCACCAAGCTGATTTACGTTGGCCTCGGGGCGGCCGTGATCACGGTGATGACAACCGTCGGCGTTGGAACGCTGACGGGGCAGTCCTATGGATGGTCCGGATTGACCAACGCTCCCCTCGATTCGGAAACCTGGGTGCAGGATTCGTTCCTGCTGCGTTTGATGCTGGGTGCCGCGTGGTTGGGATTCTGCACGTTCCTGGCCGGAATTTTGATGACCGGGTTGTTGCCGTTTATTGAACGGTTATTTGACGTTCAGACCGATCTCAGCTTGTTGGAATTGGGTGACGTTGCGCATCCCCTGTTGCAGGAGCTCGTACGCCGCGCACCGGGAACCTACAATCATTCGATCACGGTCGCCTCCATTGCCGAAGCCGCTGCCGACGCGATCGGCGCCAACGGCCTGCTGGTGCGTGTGGGCGCTTACTTTCACGACATCGGCAAGATGCTCAAGCCTGCCTACTTTGTGGAAAACCAAGGTGGGCAGGGCAATCGCCATGACTCGCTGGTGCCGGCGATGAGCACCTTGGTGATTATCGCGCATGTCAAGGATGGCGCTGACCTGGCACGCCAGCACCATCTCCCACGCTCCATCGTGGACTTCATCGAACAGCATCACGGCACGACGCTTGTCGAATTCTTCTATCGCGCGGCGGCGAAGCAGAGCGAGGAGAACCCCGACCTGAGGAAGGTGGACGAGAGCAGTTTTCGCTATCCCGGACCCAAGCCTCAAACCAAAGAAAACGGTGTGCTCATGCTCGCTGACGCCTCCGAGAGCATCTGCCGTTCCCTGACCGATCCGGCGCCATCGCGCATCGAACATGTCGTCCGCGATCTGGTGATGAAACGCCTGCTCGATAACCAATTTCAGGAATGTGGTTTAACGTTACAGGAACTGCACAAGATCGAACAAAGCTTGGTAAAATCACTCACGGCGGTCTACCATGGTCGCGTGAAGTATCCGAGTCAGCAGCAGCCGGCGTAGCCGTGGTCAGATTCTCCCACCTCATTCTGATTCGAACAGTCACGTGATTAGTGTAGACGTTTGCAATGAACAGTCGGCCCTCATGATCAACGCGGACCTGGTGCGGCGGACCGTCTCCGCCGTTTTGAACGGCGAGTCCGTGACCCAGGCGACGATTAGCATTGCCCTGGTTGACGACGTCGCCATGCGCGAACTGAATCGTCGCTACTTGAATCACGACTACCATACCGACGTCCTCAGCTTCCTGCTCGATGAAACTGATGGCCACCTGGAAGGCGAAGTGATCGTCAGCGCGGCGATGGCCATCGAGCGGGCCGCCGAGTTTAAGTGGACCGCGGTTGACGAATTGCTGCTTTACGTGATCCACGGAACCCTGCACCTGACCGGCTACGATGACCATTCGGACGTCGATCGTGGCCGGATGCGTCGCAAGGAAATGCACTACCTGCAGGAGTTGGGCCGCAATCCGCAATGTGCCGATCCGCGTGGCGAGGCTCGCATCGGTGCCGACGACGCGGCGGCCCCGGAAAACCTGACGGAAAGGTGAACTTGTCCACAGCGACCTTGTTGGCAATTGCCGTCGTAGCGACGGTTGTCGCAGCCATGGCGGCTGTCGCCGCCAAAGTCCTCAATGAATTCTCGCGCAGCGATCTCGAGTCCTATTGCCGAAAAAGAAATCGGCTGGATCGCTTCGGGCATATTCTGGATCACTACGAGCAAGCACGGGTGGGGCTGGAGAGCCTTCAGTTCGTCGCCCTGGTGATTGCCATCGCGGCCGCCGCGCCGTGGCTCTTTCACCAGGCGGGGCCGCCCCAAACGGTTACGCCGTTGCTCTTTGCTGCCGGGGCAACCCTGATGTCGATCGTGGCCTTGGCGTTGGCCATCTGGATTCCATGGGCTATTGCCGAATTATGTTCGTCGGCTTTCCTGTTCCATCTTTGGCATCCCTTGCGGTGGACATCGCGGTTGGTCTGGCCGCTGACCGTGGGTCCAGCCATGATTGACGCGTTGGTAAGGCGCCTGGCCGATCGGCCAGAAACGGACGACGAAGAAGAGGAAGCCTTCGAGGACGAAATCCGCTCGCTCGTTACCGAAGGGCAACACGACGGTGTGCTGGAGCCGGATGCGCGCGAAATGATCGAAGGCGTGATTGAACTCGCCGATGCGGATGTTTCCGATATCATGACGCCGCGCCACAATATGGATGCCCTTGACGTAACTGCCGAATGGAACGAAGTCTTGCGTTATGTCGTAGATGCCGGGCGAACTCGGTTTCCGGTTTTCGACGGACCGGTGGACCACATCATTGGCGTGCTGTACGTCAAGGACCTCTTATCCGAATTGCCGCTTCAACTCGACCAACGCAAGTCCACGCGCGAATTGTTGCGCGAACCGTGGTTCGTTCCGACGACCAAACCGCTGAATGAACTCCTGCGGGACTTCCTGCATACCCGAAACCATCTCGCCGTGGTGGTGGACGAATACCAGTCCGTTGCCGGCGTGGTGACAATCGAAGATGTCTTGGAAGAGATCGTTGGTGAAATCGTTGATGAGTCGGACAAGGACGAAGAAGCACTGATTCGGATTGTCGACGCCTCAACTGCCGAGGTCATGGGGATTGCTCATGTCAACGACGTCAACGACCGCCTCGGGCTCGCCTTGCCGGAGCCTGATGAGTACGACACGATTGCCGGCTTCGTGATTCATGAACTGGGGCGAATTCCCAAAGTTGGCGAGACGGTGCTAGCAGACGGCGCCAAGGTCACCATTGTTGCGGCGACGCGCCGCCGGGTCGAACGGCTGCTCGTCGAAACCCTGCCCCAGTGAGCGGGCATCTGCTCTGGCGCGCCAGGGCCGGAAACGCTTGCCGGCCTGGCACCCTCCACCGACGACAACCGTGCGAGGTTGCCCCCAGTTCACTAACCGGTAAAGTTTGACTGAGTCGCGTCATCAGAACTTCGAAAATGGCGCATTCAGTCATCGTTCAGGCGATGGAACGGCCTGTCCGGGTCGATATCCATGGTCAGTGCGCTCGCATTTCGGATGCTCTTGCGCCGCTACGGCACAAGCAACTGCAGTTGGGCAAGGCGAGTTCAAGTTGATGGAGTTGATCAGGCATCTGGCGATTGGCGCGATCCTTTGCGGGGCGTGCTGCAACGCTGCCGAGGGACAACACATCGATTGGATCGCGCCCCAACCGCTAGCACCCCAATCGCTAGCACCCCAACCGCTAGCACCTCGGTCGGTCGGTGCGCCGGCGGTGGGCGAGCCCCTGTTCGACCGACCCGTTGTAACGGCGCCGGTCGGCGGCGAACCCCGCTTAGCTCGTTTGCCGGCGATTACTCCGCCGGGAATGCCCGGCGGCAACGCCTTCACCGAGTGGTATCGTTCCGATTTGAAACTCGCGCCTGACGATCTCGATCACAACAGTTGGGGATCTGGCAAGGCGATCAAGTTGGCACCGTGGCGTTTGCTGCCACCGCTTTCCGACGGCTGGTCGTTGACAGGATTCATGGACATTGGCGCGACTGCCAATCCTGACCAACCAGCCAACCGGTTCAACGGGCCGGTGACATTCAACGACCGCAACGATCTTCAATTGAATCAACTGTACCTGACGTTGCAGCGTGCACCGGACAACCCAGGTGACGGACTCTCATGGGGCAGCCGCGTCGACCTGCTGTTTGGCACGGACTACATATTCGTCCAGTCGGATGGCTTAGAAACGAAACCAGGCGGCGACAATGCGTTGAACGGCGTGACAGCCGCCAACGGAGCCCCCGCCCTCTATGGTCTGGCGATTCCGCAAGCCTACGTGGACCTGGCTTGCAATCGCTTTCGTGTGCGGTTGGGCCATTTCTATTCGATTGCCGGATATGAGGGGGTCGCCGCGACGAGCAACTTTTTTCACTCGCACGCGTATGCCCTGCAGTACGGCGAGCCGTTAACGCATTCCGGTGGACTGGTCAGTTGGACAGGCGATCAGATGACGGTCCAGGCAGGTGTCGTAAACCAATGGAACACGACCAATGGGATCAATGACGAAGCGACATTCTTGGGTGGCATCGCCTTCGCGGGTCGGAATTCTTCACTGGGGATTACCGCGATCTCGGGCCAGGCGGACGGCTTCACGACCAGCGGCCAAAGGTCGATGTACAGCGTCGTCTGGCAAACCGCTATCAGCGACCGACTGGCCTACGTGCTGCAACACGACCTGGCCTATCAGGAGAATGCGCTTGCGGCCAACGACGATGCAACCTGGTACGGGATCACCCAGTATCTCTTCCTTGCCCTCAACGACCAATGGCGGCTTGGGATGCGCTACGAGTGGTTTCGCGACGCAGACGGCGCCCGCCTCGCTAGCATGTATGTTCGTAACGGCGGGTTGGGGCTACCCGCCGCCGGGTTCGCCGGGGCCTATCACAATGCCACTTTCGGGGCGAACTGGGTTCCCAACGCCAACTTGACCGTGCGGCCGGAAGTGCGTTGGGATTGGTCTGCGGATACCGGGGTGGCGCCCTTTGCGGACTTTACCTCCGACAGCCAGTTTACAATCGCCATCGATGCCATCTACATCTTTTGACCGCAGACTCTGCCCTTGACGTCCGGACCGCTGGTCGCATAGTGTTCCGCCACGCCGAGTTCCTCGTCGGGGTGAACCGGACGAGGCGCTGGGTCACGGTCCTGCGCCACCGGCCTTTCTTCGGCGTACGACGAATTCCTATCTCGTTAGTGCTTTTCGCATGAATCTATCGTCAAACGGTTCCCAGCCCCTGGTGTTGCGGATGAACGAATCACGCTGTTGGGTTGTCTGCCTCTGTGCTCTCGCCACATTGACGACGTACGGGTGTTCGGCATTCCGGCGCCGCGATGAAGCCACGGCTTCGTACGAGCAAGCGCGTCAGCAGATCCAAGAGGATGCCCGCAATCCCATCTCGTCGGTCTCCCATGAATCCGAGCCAGCCGCACGCGATCCGTTGTCGATCGAATCATTCGCGCCGAGTAATGTGACGGGTACGGTCCGCGACCTGACGGGCTTTGGTCCGGATGCCACCAAGGCCCGCAAGGCGATGCAGGAAGCGGAAGCGATTTATCAGAACGCCGTCGCGCTCAAGGAGCAGGATCTCGCCAAGGAAAGTCGAGGTCAGTTCGTGGCAGCCGCGGAGAAGTACCAGGAAGCATCAAAGCACTGGCCCGGCTCGACGCTGCAACAAGATGCGCTGTTCATGACCGGTGAATGCTATTTCTTTGCCGATCGCTACTGGGATGCCGAATTGGCGTATGAAGAACTGCTCAAGAACCATTCGCATTCCCGCCACCTGGATCGCGTTCAACCCCGACGGTTTGCGATCGCCGATTACTGGCTCCAGCTCCATTGGAGCGATCCGCAGGCCTTCTATGAATGGAACCTGGTAAATCCGGATCGTCCTAAGCGTGACGCTTTCGGCCATGCAATGAGGATCTACGACCGGATTCGCCTGGACGACCCGACCGGGAAGCTGGCCGACGATGCCACCCTGGCACTTGCCAACGCCCATTTGGTGAAAGGTGATTTTCTCAAGGCCGACGACTATTACACCGATCTCCGCAAGACGTTTCCGAGCAGTGAATTTCAATTCGACGCCCATTTCCTGGGCCTGAAATCAAAGCTGAAGAATTACCAGGGATCGGACTATTCCGCGAATGCACTCAACGAAGCGGAGATCCTGCTCAAGCAACTCTACCGTCAATTTCCGGCCGAGGCTCAGGGCGAATCCGAGTACCTGAAGAAGGCTGGAGCCGAAATCCAATATCGGCTGGCCGAACGTCGCTGGGATCGGGGACAACGGTTCGATCGCCGCTCCGAGTATGGCGCGGCGCGACTGTATTACGAATCGCTGCTCGAGGATTACGCCGAAACCCCGTTTGCGGATCGAGCTCGCCAACGCCTGCAACAAATCGGACGCAAGCCGGCCGTGCCCAAACAACCGCTCGGCTGGCTCGTCAAGTTATTTCCCGAGACCGACACCGTCAAACCGATCATCGAATCCAACTGACCGCGGCTGTGGATGCCAACCGTCCCGTTGGTACCGATGATGCGATCACCCAACGACGCATTGCACGGTTCACCGCGGGCAAGCGTCGCGGTGGAATTTGCCGCATGCGGTAGGACACCAAGGGAACACCATGTGCCGCCTGCTTGATCGACGAACCCTTCTGGCTACCGCGCTGACAGGCTGCGTCGCCTGGTCAGGTTGCGCCGGATTGCACGTTGGCCAGCAATCTCTGTATCGCCCTGGTATTCGCACCGTCTATGTTCCCGTCTTCGAGTCCGATAGCTTCCGGCCGAATCTTGGCGAGCGATTAACCGAAGCGGTCGTAAAGGAAATCGAGCTCAAGACGCCCTACAAAGTCGTCCATAGCCCGAGTGCCGATAGCGTCCTACGCGGCCGCATTGTCACGGAAAACAAGCGAGTGCTCGCCGAAAACGCGTTCGACGAACCACGCGATATCGATACGAATCTCGAGGTCGAAGTCAACTGGTATGATCGCCAGGGTGGATTGATTCTACGCAATGCCACGTTCGCCTATTCGCCGGTCGCTTTTTCCGTCGCCCAGTCCAACAACCTGATCCCCGAGTCCGGACAATCGATCGCCACGACTCATCAAAAGTCGTTCGCCGAATTGGCAAAACAGATTGTCGAGCAGATGGAAACGCCCTGGTAAGGTGCACCCAATGTGCCGCGCTCTCCAAGCGTGATAAGCTGGCGGCATGAACACCATGCCAAACGCTCGGGCGACATCGTGGAAGCTTGCGACACGCCAGCTACACTTTTCGGAGTTTCCTGCGCTGATGGGGATCGTCAATGTGACCCCCGACAGTTTCTCCGATGGCGGCAAGTTCTTTGATCATGCCGCGGCCGTCGAACAGGGATTGCAACTGGCCGCGCACGGGGCAGATATCCTCGACATTGGAGGGGAAAGCACTCGGCCGTATGCCACGCCCGTCAGCGTCGACGACGAGTTGCGACGCGTGATTCCTGTTGTGCAGGCGCTTTGCGAGCAGGCTCAGGTGGCGGTTTCGATCGACACGTCCAAGGCCCGCGTGGCAAGAGAAGCCCTGGCTGCAGGAGCGGAGATCATCAACGACGTGACCGGCTTGCAAGGCGATGGGACCATGTTGCAAGTGGCCGTCGAGACGCAAGCGGGCGTATGTGCCATGCATATGCAGGGCACTCCCCAGGTCATGCAAGACAATCCAACGTATGCCGATCTGCTGACGGAGATTGAAGACTACCTGCGCGCCCGACGTGACGCCCTCGTTGCAGCGGGGATCGACCTCCAGCGAATTTGCCTGGACCCTGGGGTCGGCTTTGGCAAGACCCACGAACACAACCTGACGCTGCTGGCCAACTGCGAACGCTTCCATCGACTCGAGCGGCCGATTTTGATCGGCCATTCCCGCAAGGGGTTCATGGGCAAGGTGCTCGGCGACAAGACCGCCGACCGAACTGCCGCGTCGATTGGTGTCGCCCTGGCGCTCGCCAACCAAGGCGTGCAAGTGCTGCGAGTCCACGATGTCGCTCCGGTCCGCGAGGCCCTGCTGCTCTACTTTGCCTCCGGCGGCCGGGGCCTTCACGAACGATTCCGTGACTGATGTCGCCGCGCGGCGGTCGCGGCCCGGGGCATCCCACTGTGGCCACCGTCGCGAAACCAGGGGGCAGGGGACGTTCGGCTTCCCCCGCTGCGCCACAGACGCCCCCGCTGCGCGATGACCGGCCCCGTCGTTCGATCCTAAGTCATTGCCCTGGAATCGATTATGCCGCTCAGCGAGGTTTCCCGCCTGGACCGGGCGACATTGACGTGTTTTGATATATGCTTGATACTCCCGGCAGACATGAAACCTTGACGAGTGGGTGTGAAGCGGATGGCCGTTGTCGAAAAATTGAACCTTGAAGAGTATTGTCTTGAAACAGCCCAGCGAGCCAAGCGGGCTTCCGTCGCGATGGCGCTGGTGCCAAGCGATGTCAAGAATGCGTGGCTGCTGGAAGCGGCTCGGCGACTGCGAGCGTCCCACGCCGAATTATTGCAGGCAAATCAAGCGGACATCGCCGCCGCACCCGGCTACGGACTAACGGATGCCCAGACCGATCGATTGCGGCTCGATGCCGAGCGGATCGAAGGGATCGCCGTGGGCCTGGAAGAGGTTGCCGCCCTGCCCGATCCGATTGGCGAAACGATCGAAGAAACGGTGCGACCCAACGGCCTGGAGATCGCCAAGCTGCGCGTCCCCTTGGGCGTGGTGTTCTTTATTTACGAGTCGCGGCCCAACGTCACCGCCGATGCGGCCGCCATCTGCCTCAAAAGTGGCAATGCGGTCATCCTGCGCGGCGGCAAAGAAGCGGCGCATTCCAGTCGAGTGATTGTTGATCTCTTGACGGAAGTGGCCGTGGAAAAGGGGCTGCCGGCTGATGCCTTGCAGTTGGTCAGCGTCGCCGAGCGGGCTGCGGTGGGACACTTCTTGAAGCAGTCCGACTGCATAGACCTCGCCATTCCGCGCGGTGGCGAGGCGCTGATTCGCCGGGTCGCCGAAGAAGCCACCATGCCGGTGCTCAAACATTTCTTTGGCAACTGCCACGTCTACGTCGATGCGTCCGCCGATCCGGATGTTGCCCAGCGTGTCACGATCAATTCCAAGTGCCAGCGGATCGGCGTTTGCAACGCTTGCGAATCGCTGGTGATCCATGCGGACGTCGCCGCCGAACTACTGCCGCAACTCGGTCAGCGTCTGATCGAACAGGGCGTCGAAATTCGTGGCGATGACCAAACCTGTAAAATTCTCAACGAAGCGAAACCTGCCACGGAACAAGATTACTTCGACGAGTACTTGGCACCGATTATTTCGGTCAAGGTCGTCGCCTCAATCGAGGCTGCCATCCAACACATCAATCATTACGGGTCGCATCATACCGATGCAATCATCGCCGCTGATGAATCCGCGTGCCGGCAGTTTGCAGCCGAGGTCGACAGCGCGGCCGTCATGATCAACGCGAGCACCCGTTTCAACGATGGTGCGATGTTCGGCCTGGGCGCGGAAATCGGAATCAGTACCGACAAATTTCATGCCCGCGGGCCCTGCGGCTTGAAAGAACTGACGAGCTATAAGTATGTGGTGTCCGGGAGTGGCCAGATTCGCGAGTAACGCGTCGGCCCTTCCTGCAGCGAACAAGTCGATGAAGTCAGCCGAAGGCGTGGCGACTTTCCTGTCAATGGAGTGACCGATGAGCGATGACATGCTGAGCCGGGCTGAGGTTGAAAGCCTGTTGCATGCTGGCGAGCGAGACCTGTTGCCGTTGTCGGCAACCACTCCCCAGCGCCAATCGGCCCGCACGTCGAGCGTCCGGTCGCGGGAGCGAACGGTGCCACCGGGGGGCGCATTCGCCGAACGGATTAATGCCGAGCAGATGCGGGCCCTGCAACTCTTGCACGAAGAGGTCGGACGCAGTTTTGGCGACGCCGTGTCGGTGCTGTTGCGGAATGCGTGCGACGTTCGACTGACAAGCGTTGAACAATTGACGTACAGCGAGTTTGTGTTCAGCTTGGAAAATCCCACCTGCTTCAATCTGCTCCGCGCCCGCCCCCTGGACGGCAGCCTGATTCTGGACCTGAACCTGGCGATCCTGTACCCGATGATCGATCGCCTGCTGGGAGGCGGCCACGACGCGGATCTTCCTGCTCGGCGACCGTTGACCGAGATTGAACTGCTACTGGCGTCTCAGATCACGACGATCTTCAATCGGGAATTGCAGCAGGCCTGGGCCAATATCCTGGACGTCGAATTCACCGTCGACCGGGTCGAGTGCAATCCGCAACGCGTCCAGGTCATGCCACCCACGGATGCCGTGGTGGTGATCCGCTTCGAGGTCGCGCTGGGCGCGTCGCATGGAGTGCTGAAGCTCTGCATCCCGCTGGCCTCTCTCGAGCCGATCCGAGGCAAATTGACGACCAACCATTGGGACGAAAATTCTCGCCATCTCGCGCTGCCCGATGCACTGTCGGAAACACCGATGCCAACCAACGGATCCCGGGTCCGCGTGGTGGTAACCTTGGCTGAGAGCACGGTCACCACCGCCGACCTGATTGGCCTGCGAGTGGGGGATGTGATTACCACCGAGCAGGACGTAGAGGCCCCGCTCCGAGTCGACATCGAAGGTGTTGAGCCCCTGCGTGCCAGCCCCGGGGCGCTGCAGGGCAACAAGGCGATTCAGCTCCTCGACCCGCTCGTGACGCGACACGACTGAGAGGCCTCGCGCCGATGGTTTTCGCCACTGTCCACCTGGGCAGGGTGGATGGGGCCCGGCTGTAAGACGCGCAAGCTTTTTCTATCAAGCGGCTTAAGCGATTTGCGGGAGGGGGCTCGGGGCCTCATTTGTGTTTGACAATCAAAACGGTGCCGTTAGAATTAGGGCATCGAGGGTTTGTTTGTGCGGAAGTGCAAACAGCGCGCACGTTGGTTCTGGAAACACCCTGCAGGGGAAGTTTCCCGCTTTCGCCGGTCGATTGCGTGCTTGTACCCAACATCCCACCTTTAAGTGCGAGAGCGTAACCATGTTGATGCCCAATGCAGTTCTGTTCGGCTTCTTCGGAATGCCTGGTCACATCGAGCTTCTAATTATCGCGGGAATCGCGGTCCTGTTTTTTGGTCACCGCTTGCCCAGCGTAATGCGTTCCATGGGACGGGGCGTGGTCGAGTTTAAAAAGGGTGTCCAGGGGATTGAAGACGAGTTGGATTCCGCCATTGAGGAAAAGCCCAGCAAGGACGTCTAGACCACCCCGCGCCTTTCAGTTCGCCCCGTGCATGACCGGCTGGGCCTGATGATTGTCTCTGTTTCGCTGCACCCCACCTGCTCCAGGTGGCAGTTGCACTTCTCAAAGAACCCCCCTGCACCAAAGAAGTTGCCTTATGTTTGGACTTGGTTTTCAAGAACTGGCGTTGGTCGGCGTGGTCGCCGTCCTGTTGTTTGGTAAACGGCTACCCGAGGTCGCTCGTTCGCTCGGCAAGAGCTATCACGAATTTCGCAGCGGCCTGACCGATATTCAGTCGACCTTCGACTACACCGACATGGGTGGATCGACCAAGCCGTCGAGTTACTCGAGTTCTCACAGCGACTACGACGACTACGACGAACCGACGGCACCCAAATTCGAGCCCCCGCCGAGCGAACCGCAGGCCCCGACCGGCGACATTCCCAAGCCAATTTCGGAGAAGTAGCATACCGTGCTTGGCGACGAGACGCGCGAGCCGAGTCTCGCGCGTGACATCCGGCGTGGGCACGGGAAAGCCACGTATTCGGGCTTCTATTCAGGCCGTGCAAATTTCGCTACATTGGCGGTTTCAGGACGTTGGACTTCGACAAGTCCTGGAGGATGTGAGTCGTCAAGACGAAGGGCGTTTAGCTCAGTTGGTTAGAGCGCTGTGTTCACACCGCAGAGGTCACTGGTTCGAATCCAGTAACGCCCACTCGCTTTAAGTCCCGCCGAATTAACAGCTTTTGATGCCTGCCGGTGGTCGGCCGTGCGGCCCGTAGCTTTCAGCGCAAAATGGTGCATACCGTTTGGACGTCAGCAAACGGGAAAATCGCACACGCCACGGCCAAGTATCGCCACGGCCAAGTTATCGCCATCACAAGGCATCTGGGCGCCCACCGTCACGTTTGACGGTCGCGACTTCTATCTCGGTCCCCGCGGCCCCAGTTCTCCCCGCGGCCCCAGTTCTCCCGGTGGCCAATGAGGTGAGCGACCGGACCTGACCGCACCTCCCCGGCTCGCGTCGCGGACATGGTCTGAAATCCCTCTCCAATGTACGAGGCAGATCAAGGACCCCGCCTCCAGGTTCATCCTCCCATCGATGGCACGTGAATCCGTCGCCCAGGCGCTAGCGTTTCGAACGCCGTGCACGATTGAACGCGCAGGTGAGATTTCAGCCTTCCGTGTCCGTCTCGTCGCTCGTTTATGAGCTATGTTTTCGATGGGCTTCACCTGAACCGTCGAATTCAGGTTGGCAGGTCACTTTACGGCGCAAGAAGGATGGCGACATTGAACAGATTCAATGAATCCGAACTACTGAGTATCTATGCTTGCATTGAGAAGCTCTTGAGTCGGCACCAAGCCATCTACCATTTGGATAGTTCGGATCTGGCAGACATTCGGCAAGACTCGATCGTGTGTTGGTGGCAGTATATGCAGGGAACCAAGACCGGGATTCCACCAGCGGCGCTAGCACGGGTCATTGCTCGCAGACGGCTTTGCGATTTCATCCGGGAGCGGCAGCGACGCGGTGAATCCAGAAGTGACGTTGATGCCGTCGCCGTGGAAACTAGCGAACCGCTGCTTAGTATGGACGCGATCCTGGACGAGATTCATGCCTTGCCGG
>JAUIHJ010000747.1 GCA_030432015.1 bacterium | reverse complement strand
AACTTCGAATAAATCAACAGCAGCCGCCCATCCTTCAGCTGGATGAAGTCTCCTTCACTATTGCGGCCGTTGTTCGGTCGAGGCGCGATTCGAAGCGGCTTTTCAACTCCCGCTGCCACGCCTTCAGGCGGCCGATCCGCAGCAGGGGCGGTCGATGTCACCAGCCAGCATATGACGGCCAGCAGGGGAAAATGAAACCAATGATTACTTCGGATCATGATGCTCTCTCGGGGGCGCTAGTAGCTACGTCGGGGACCAACTTGCTGCGGGGACAAATCCGCCTTCGTACATGACGGGCTATCTTGACCGGTTTGGGGCGATGTTGCAAATGCCCCGCACGATTCCCGATGCCGGTTGTGTCGCGGGGGTAGTGTACTGGCAAGTCGAAGAGTGTAGGCTTCCCAAATGTCACCGCGGACGAACGGAGGTCGTGCCCTTTTGCCGGCCTGACATTGATTCGAAGAAGGTGCCTCCCCTCGGAAACTCAAGCCGGTAGCAAGACGCTTCACGACGTCACAATCGACCGAACGTCGGGCAGCCACACCGGCCATCGACCATGTACAAGGACCGATGCGATGCGACCCAACACGGTTAAACAGAAAGTGCAGAGTGGAGGCGTCTCGATTGGCACCTTCATGTTCGAATTTAACACCAACGGCGTCGGCCGGATTGCCGCTGAAGCGGGCGCCGACTTCGCGATTTTTGATATGGAGCACACGGGGTGGAGCATCGAATCGATCGCCAGTTTGATTGCCACGTCGCGGTCGACCGAAATGATTCCCTACGTGCGCATCCCGGCGACCGAGTACCACTTTGTGGCCCGTGTGTTGGATGTGGGCGCGATGGGCATTATGGTGCCGATGGTGGAGACCGCCCATCAGGCCGAGACCATTGTCGCCGCCGCCAAGTATCCGCCCGTCGGTCGACGGGGTGCGGCCTTCGGGGTCGCGCATGACGACTTCAGCGGCGGCGATATTGTTGAGAAAATCAATTCGGCCAACAGCCAGACGCATCTCATCGCACAGATCGAAACCGCGGCAGGCGTGCAAAATGCCGCGGCAATCGCTGCGGTCGACGGTATCGATGTACTGTGGATTGGCCACTTTGACCTGACCAACTCGCTGGGCATCCCAGGACAGTTTGATCACCCGGAATTCAAGGCCGCGTTGGCGACGGTTCTGGACGCCTGCCAGCAGCACAACAAGGTGCCCGGCTTCATGGCGGGGGGTGTCGAAAACGGAATCTCGTTGCTCGATCAAGGATTCCGAATGCTCGCGTACGGCGGCGACCTGTGGCTGTACCAGGAGGCCGTTCGCTCGGGGGTCGCGGCGCTAAAGGAACATGCGAAGACGTAGGGCGAGCGGAATTCGAACTCCGTTCAACGTATCATTCCGGCGTGTCGCACGCCGCCCTTTGACGCAACGCATGTCAACGTGACAAGGACTTGACGTGTCGAACATGAAACGGCTTGAATTGCTCGGCATGTTGATTGGCGTCGCTTGCCTGCCTTCCCATGCACATGTTGACGAAAGGCTGCTTGTCGATGGCGGCCAACCGGACGGAGGCGGCCTTGGACGTCGATTGCGACATCCCATCCGATAAATCCGCCGACGCGAACCACCGGCAGCAAGCCGAACAGCGGATTGAGCGGCTGGTGCAGAAGTGACCTGAAAGGGAGTTTCAACGGCAGCGAGTCTCCGAGCGATCAAGCATCCGAGGCCATTTCAACGTCATGACGGGCGCAGGGTGCGGGCCGGTTTGAAGTGCGATGTCCGCCAGGCCCTACGCGGTTCGACGCGGTCGAATCCCGCGTGTCACGGGCGGCAGACGCCTGAGGGGCGGGGTTTGCGGATGTGGTTCGAAACCGAAAATTGAATAATCGACGAACATGTTGTTGGTCAGATCCGGCACGTGATCTCGCTTGCGTTCACAATGCGGATAGTGTTCCCGGCGATTCAGCGACGTGTACAGCAGCCCGACCATGTCGTCCTGGTTGTGGCGGATCCGTTCGGCCAATGTCTTGGCGACGAATTTCCCGATCCCGACGGCCGCCGCGAACGAGGGATTCGCGGCGGTCACGGCCAACGACAAGGTGTCGGCGACCAGGCCATCGAACTCGCGGTCGTCCACGATCGATGCCATCTCCTGACCCAGGGCCCGCTGGTCGCGATCGGACTCAATCGCCAACAGCAACCAACTGAAATCATCGGGGATGAACTCCGATTGGTAGAGCACATAACCGGTGTCGCCAAACGTCATCTCATGGTTGTCGGTGACGTTTGCAATCGTCGTCAAGACGCGCGAACTGACAACATGGGCCACAGCGGCGGCCAGAAGATCCCGCTGGCGTTGGGGATCGTTGGTGGCCAGCAATTCGTCCATCCCGGGTAGATCCATCTCGTCCGTCGTGATGAAACTGCTGAGTTTGATCTCCGCACGGTCTTTCCCAAAGAGCCGTAGTAGATGTCCCTTCTCACGGTTGTCAATGATTTTCAGCTTGTTGATGCGAAAGTAGAACATCGTGAAACCCTCTTCCTGCCGGATTGGACAGCCGGTAACTATCAAGAATCACGCACTGCGTAAATAGGGTTTCCGCATCAGGCGGGGGACGGTCTGCCAAGCTGTTTTTCGACGCTAGCGAAGCCGTCCCGGAAGATACTGGTGACCAGTTCCATCATTTCCTGACGGTCCGCCGGTTCGGCGTCGAAATTGGCTTCCCATTGGGCGAACGTATGGTTCGACGTCGTGACCGGAAGCAGCCACATGGTGGCCAGGTAATTGCGGACGGCCATGGGACCATCCAGAATCGCATACCGACACAAGCGTTCCTGATGGGAGAGCGTCACGAGTTGTTCGCGGATCGTGCCGCCATCGTCCTTGACGCTGATGGCCCGCACGCACCCAATCAGTCCGCTCGGTAAGTTGCCTTCGATGATGCAGTCGGCGACCAGTGGATGCCAGGCTGGCAGCGAGTTAAAGTCGCCAATCAATTCCCAGACTCGATCGATGGGGGCATGGATGACAGTGGAAACGTAGACGTGGGGCACAATCGGACTCCTGCGTAAGATTAACCAAGAACATGATGCAACCAGACTTGCTTGCCGACGCAAGGGTAGGAGGGTCGGACTTGATGCCTGGCGAGCGAGAATGGCAATGCGACGCTATTCGCCGATGATCTTCACCAGAATCCGTTTTCGCCGCCGTCCATCGAACTCGTAGTAGAAAATGTGTTCCCACGGTCCGAGGTGCAGTTTTCCTGCGGTAATGGCGACGACCACTTCGCGGCCCATGATCTGACGTTTGTGGTGCGCGTCGGCGTTGTCTTCGCCGGTGCGGTTGTGCAGGTAGCCGCCGGTGGTTGGATCCGAACCAGCATGGAACGGCACGAGCTCTTCGAGCCATCGTTCGTAGTCGGCGTGCAGGCCAGATTCGTTGTCGTTGATAAAGACCGACGCCGTAATGTGCATGGCGTTGACAAGCGCAAGGCCATCGGTGACGTCACTCTCCGCCACGAGCCGTTCCACTTCATTGTGGATGGAGACGATCGCCCGTCGCTGGGGCACTTCCATCCAAAGTTCTTTTGTTAATGTCTTCATGCGTCCCTCCAGACGCTGCCGATTATCTCGGCCCGGTCGTGTCGTGTCGAGTTGACCTGGGAGGATTTTGTCGACTTCGCCGGTGCGCTGCGGGAGGTGACCGCGTGCGTTGATAACAACGCGACCGCGATCATCAGCCGGTCGAGTGCACAACTGGCGATGCGCGGACGATCCAGCCAATTCCATCGGTTCGCCAGTGACCCCCGTCGATAACACAGGTTCCGAGGACGTGCCGTAACTCATGAACGGCGATGATCCTGGCGATGAGGGGAATGTGAAGGAGATGGCGTCGGGATCACGGAGTTCTTACACTCATGTTGGGAAACGCACGATTGCTGAGTCCGTTCGTCACAGCAGCGAGGCGACCACCGGATTTGGGCAGATTGTCAGGTCCAGTCGG
>JAUIHJ010000746.1 GCA_030432015.1 bacterium | reverse complement strand
CCAATCGCGCGAAGAGCGACTTTCTGGCCAATATGAGCCATGAAATTCGCACGCCCATGAATGCCATCATCGGCATGACGGAGTTGGTCCTCGAAACCCCTTTGGAGGCCGTTCAGCGCGACTACCTGTCGATCGTCGCCGAGTCCGCCGAGTCGCTGCTGACCATCATCAACCAGATTCTGGATTTTTCCAAGATCGAAGCCGGTAAGCTTGAACTGGAATTCACCGACTTCGATCTGCGCGAGGAAGTTGGCGACACGTTGAAATCGCTGGGGCACCGCGCGCATGCCAAGGGGTTGGAGTTAACATGGCACGTCCATTCCGATGTCGCAACCTGGTATTCCGGCGACGCGGCCCGCCTGCGACAGATGCTGGTCAATTTGATCGGGAACGCCATTAAATTTACCGCCCACGGCGAAGTTGTCCTGGAGGTGCATCGCCAGTCCCGCCAGGGCGACAAGACGACGCTCCAGTTCAGCGTGCGAGACTCGGGAATCGGCATTCCTGCCGAGAAGCACGGCACGATTTTTTCCGCCTTCGAGCAGGCTGATACATCGACGACGCGGCAGTACGGTGGTACGGGCTTGGGGCTTGCCATCACAGCCCGCCTCGCCGAAGCGCACGGTGGCCGTGTCTGGGTCGAGAGCCAGCCAGGCCAAGGTAGCACCTTTCACTTCACAGCCGAGTTTGACGACGGCACGCAACCACAGGGCGACGGCGAGTGTCTCGAAATTTCGGGGCAGCCGATCTTGGTGGTCGATGACAACAACACCAACCTCCGGATTCTCAAGGAGATTCTGAGCGGGTGGGGCATGTCCGTGGAAACGGTCGGCAGCGGACAAGAGGCGATTGAGTGTTTGCAGATGAAAGTCGACCAACAAATCGAATTGCCCGTGGTGGTCAGCGACGTTCATATGCCGGGCATGGACGGCTTCCAGATGGTCGAGCGTCTGCGGGCATTGGGGCCGTTTGATGATATCGCTTTCGTGATGCTCACCTCAGGTGGACAGGTCGGTGACAGCGACCGTTGCAAGCATCTGCGTGTCACCGCGCATCTGATGAAGCCTGTCAAGCAATCGGAATTGCTAACGGCCGTCCTGAACGCGATCAAGGGACACTCAAGACCGCAGCGAGTCAGCATGGAACGAGGCCTTGTACCAGAGCTCGAGCCGATTGCGCCGCTGAAGATTTTGCTTGCCGAAGACAGCAAGCCGAATCAATTGTTGGCCGTGGGGCTGCTGTCGAAGTGGGGGCATTCGGTCGAGGTTGCCAACGATGGTGCAGAGGCGATCGACTTCTGGCGTTCGCAGGCGTTCGACGTCATTCTGATGGACGTGCAAATGCCGATCATCGATGGCCTCGAGGCGGCGCGGAGGATTCGCGAGTTGGAACAGGGGACCGGCAATCGAATTCCCATCCTGGCGATCACCGCAAGGGCGATGGCGGGCGATCGTGAACGCTGTCTGGCCGCCGGGATGGACGATTACGTTTCAAAACCAATTCGCCAGGCGGAACTGTACAGGGCGTTGAAAGGACGGGAGGCACAGATGGAATCCAATCATGACGCGCACGATCGTGAAGCACTCGCCATCATCGACTGGGACGCCGCGTTGGAACTTGTCGGTGGCGACCGGGACCTGTTGCAAGAGGTGATTCTGGCGGCGGTGGCCGAGAATCAGGAGCTCACCGGTAAGCTCGACACGGCCATCAACGCCTCCGATGCGGAAGCGGCAGCACGGTTGGCACACACGATCAAGGGTGGTACGCGGGCCATCGCTGCGGCCCAGGCCGGGGAGATGGCCGCGAACCTGGAAGCAACGCTGGTCGACGGCGATCTCGACGCCGCGCGAGGGCAGCTGCGCGATCTACAGGACGCGGTCGAGCGGCTCGCGGCCGCGATCGACGAGCGGGCAGGGGAGGCCTGAGCGGCGTGTGCCGCCAGCGATTCTACGAACCGATTCGTTTCCACCAACGGCTTCCGCGCGTGCTTGATTGACGAGACGTCGCCCGAGATACGGGTTGGTTGCATCAAACGATCCGTTCGAACCAAATGGACGTGACCCCACGCGATCCAACCGCTCGCTCAACCCAGAGGCGGCGCAAGCTCCGCCGACCTGTCCCAGTTGCATTTGACTTGCTTGCCCTTGGCTCAAGCAGACGTTCGGGGGCCAGTCTGCGCCATGTACGGCGGGAAATGCACGTCTCGATATCGGTCGTTCCGGCGCGGAGTCGCGTGTCTCGAGTTACCGCGATTCCGGAAGAAGCTGTGGTTCTGGTTTGGATTGGTTTGGCTTGTTTGGATTTCTCACGCAGGATGTTTGGGGCGGCTGGCTGCACCTTACCTGCGTCATGCGTATTGGCGAGACGCACCAGCCATCGGGTCTACTTCTCGCGAACTCCAAAGTGCAGCCGAAGCTCGACAACCAGGCACCGATTGCCGTGACGCATTTGATGTCCAGCAGATGATTCATACCACCACCGGCGACGCGTGGTCGGCCACGTGGTGGCATTGAATTCAGGGCCATCAGGAACTTCGTTTGCGAGAACACTTAAGATTTTCGTTTGTTTCTCTGGCCAATTGTGCTATCGTAGGAGCGGTTTTTGGAAGACGAGTCTTGCCATCAAGCCACGTCGAAAAGGGGAATGCATGTGAGTGGGCCAGCAACGACCGAGCAAACTCCCGCCGCAGAAGTCACTTCGCGTCCGAAGTGGTTTCACTTCCGGGCCAGGATTCTTTTAATCATTCCGGCGGCGTTGCTCGTTGTCGCGGCGATCTACGGACCGCGGCAGCAGAAGCAGCGAAACGCGTTGCTCGCCCTAAAGGAAATGAAGGCGCAGGTCAGGACCGAACCGCTGCTCCTGCCTGGCGTCGGCCAAGTCTTCGGCGACGAGTACGCTCAAGAGATCGTCGGTGTGTACATTCGCAACCCCGACTTGAAAGACACTGATCTGAACGCGATCAGCGGGCTGCGAACCCTGCAGAAGCTTGAACTCGCCGGTTCAAAAGTTTCGGCCAACGGGCTCAAGCACCTCACTGGTCTGCCCAATCTTTATATCCTGCATCTTGCCGATACGGACGTGACCGACGATGGATTGGTTCACCTTTCCGAGTTGCATAACTTAGGAATTCTTTCGCTCGACAATACGAAGATCACCGATGCGGGATTAGCAAGCCTCGCCCCGCTAAAGCGGCTCGAGAGGCTGTTCATGAATGGAACCAACGTTACCGACGACGGCATCGCGCACATCGGTAAACTCACGAGTTTGAAAGAATTTTCGTGCGCGAACACCGGCTTGACGGACGACTGCCTCAAGCACTTGACGGGCCTTAAGAATCTGGAGGTTCTCAAGCTATACAATACAAAGATCACTCGCGAGGCGTTAGAAGATCTGCGCAATGAATTGCCCAATTGCGCAATCTGGGAGCCTGATGAATAAGTTCTCCAATCCCTTTCTTACCTTAGTTTTTCCGATGAGGAGGCTACCATGCGGACCGTGACTCATTCACGTCGAGGATTCACCCTTGTAGAACTCTTAGTTGTCATTGCCATTATCGGAATTCTAGTCGCGTTACTACTGCCGGCGGTTCAATCGGCGCGCGAGGCGGCGCGGCGGATGCAATGCACCAACAACCTCAAGCAGTTGGCCCTGTCTTGCCACAATTATCACGACACGTTTAAGGTCTTTCCGACCAGCGGAAATCATCGCGATCGGCCGATTACCACGAACTTGCCTGGTGGCACCAACGGCTTTAGTTGGATCGCAAAGACGCTGCCGTTTTTTGAACAAGGCCCGCTTCACGATACGCTGGACTTCAACGTTTCGCTCAAGAATGGAACGCCAACGAATCCCAATACAAACTGGGGAAGGATTCAGAGCGTCATTCCCAGTTTGCTCTGCCCCTCGGATCCGACGCTTTCGGTGCGCAGCGATCTGGCGCGGTGGTGGGCGTGGCCTGCCGAACCCAGTCCGACTCAGCCGGTCAGCGGAGGAGGGCCCGCTGCGATCACAACCTACATGGGCTATCAGGG
>JAUIHJ010000745.1 GCA_030432015.1 bacterium | reverse complement strand
TCGGAGAAGCAATCAAGAGGCTGTCGTGGAAACTCTTTTCCGGACAGCCCCGCCGGACGGCCCGGAATTTTGGCGGCTTGAGTTCGAGCGCGCCGAACAACTGGAAGTTTCCGGAGACGATCGCGCCGCCGAGCAGGTGTTGGCTCGACTTCCCCCGGATGCCGACGCGGATAGCCGTGTGTGGTTGGCTCGCGGTCGAGTGTGGAGTAACTTGGGCGACGCGCAGGCTGCCTGCGCCGCGCTGGCCAATGCCGCGGCACTTGACCCTTACGACCCGGCAGCCACCATCGCCTTGGCTCGAGTGCTGCGTCATGCGGGACAGGCTGTCGAGGCGGACCGGCTGGACGAGCGCTCACAGCAACAACATCAACTTCAGGAGGCGATTCGCCTTGTCATGAAGGCGATCGAGGAGGGCGGTTCGGCAGACGATTGGCCGCAGGAACAACTCGAACTTGCTGCCCAACTCGTGCAGACGTTGGGGCTACCACGCGAACACAACATTTTTCAGCGTGCGGCCCAATTGGGTAATGTACTACCCATCGCGGCGGCGTCGTTGGATGCCAACGGACGCCGAACGGAATTGGCGTCGGCCACGTTGGATGACGTGACGGAGATCGCGATGAGCGAAGCGGTCGGGCCGGACGCCGTGGTGTTCGCGGCCGGGCCGCGCGTCGTGGCAGACAATGATCACAAGATTCGTTTGACAGAGATCGCCGCGAAGATCGGCCTGACCTTCGCATACGAAACGGGGAGGTCGCCATCGCGGTGGTTGATGGAGACGTTGGGTGGTGGTGTTGGCGCCTTCGACTACGACCTCGACGGATGGCCCGACCTCTTCTTTTCGCAGGGCAACACGCTGCCGGTCGGTGCGGTAGCCGACGGGCAGTCGAACGTGTTGTTTCAGAATCAGCACGGTGAGCGTGTCGCCGATGTGACGATGCCGGCTGGATTGACGCACGCCGGCTACGGGCACGGCTGCGCCGTTGGCGATCTTGATAATGATGGATTTCCGGACCTTGTGGTCTGCAATTATGGCTCGGTGATCGTCTATCAGAATCAAGGGGATGGCACGTTTGGCGACATGACCGCGGCGTGCGGAGTCGCGTCGTCAGCATGGAGCACGAGTGCCGTGTTCCACGATCTGGATCGCGATGGAGACCTCGACTTGTACATTGCCAATTATGTCCAAGCGCCTTTCGATTCGCTTGTGCCATGCAAGTCACAAGGGAAATTCGTGGCCTGTCACCCGTCAACTCTTGCGGCCGAGCAGGACTCGTTTTGGGAAAACATGGGAGACGGGCGTTTCCGAGACCGAACGCGCGACGCGGGCGTGACAACGGGCCATGGCAAGGGGTTGGGGTTGATGGTCGCGGACTTTGACCAGGATGGGCAGTCGTCGATTTTTGTTGCCAATGACTCAACGCCCAATTCGCTTTTCGCGTGGTCGCCGTCGAGTGGCCCGGCATCCATGGGGCAGGACGTTGCCTTCAGCCGAGGGGTTGCCGTGAATGAGGAAGGCGCGTCGGAGGCGTGCATGGGAGTTGCGTGTGGCGACGTCGATAACGACGGCCGCTTTGACTTGTTTGTGACCAACTTCGATGGGGAGACCAACACGCTCTATCGAAATTCGATGGATCACACATTCGTCGACGTCACGCGCCGGGCCGGATTGGCAAACGCTGGTCGTGACAAGCTTGGCTTCGGATGCCAACTGATTGACTTCGACGCCGACGGTTGGCTCGATCTGTTCGTCGCCAACGGGCATCTGCACGAGGTTGCTCAGCATCCACAGCTGTTCGTTAATCAGGGTGGCCTGCGGTTTCGTGATGGTTCTCAAGGTGCAGGTGATTTTTTTCGGCGACCACGACTGGGACGCAGTGTCGCGGTGATCGACGTGGACTGCGACTTGCTGGCGGATCTGGTCGTAACTTACCAGGAGGGGAACGCATCGCTGTTGCGCAACGAGTCCGCAGCGGGCAATCGGCTGGCGCTGAACCTGGTCGGAATCGCCTCCAACCGTGACGCCGTCGAGGCCGTCGTCCGGGTAACAATCGGCGATAGCCAGCGTACCTTTCGTGTCGATCGCTGCGGTGGTTATATGGCGGCGAATCAGCCCACCGTCTTCGTCGGGTGCGGCGACAGCAAACTCGCCGAACAGGTGTCCGTCACATGGCCCAGCGGACACGTCGACCAATGGGTCAACTTGCCCACCGGTAAGTCCTATCTCGTCCGCGAGGGAAACCGAGATCTGCTGATTCAACACCGCGGCGCCGATCAATAGGCTTCGAAATGCCCGGTTGATGGCGAGCGACGCGCGAAGCCGAGATGCGGTCCCGGCGCTCCGTCGGCGGGCTTCTCGTTCCGCCGCTTCGAGGGTAGGCTGTCTGGAGATGGAACTCGATTTCAAAAAAGACCCAAGCGTGCTGGGCGACATCGTCGACGCGATGGCGGTGGGCGTCTTTACCGTCGATGCGCACGGGCGATTTGTGGCGTGGAGCCACGGCGCCGAGCGTATCACAGGCTATTCCTCCGAAGAGGTCATCGGAAAGGCATGTGATCTTCTCGAAGGTCCCAACTGCAAGGGCTTTGGGACGCTGGCCCAGTTACTTCGAACGCCTTCGATGGCACCCGGCGGAATCTGCAATCAGCAGTGCAAAGTGATGGCCAAGGAGGGGGCCGAACTGTACATACACGGGAATGTGCGTCTGATGACCGATGGCGCAGGGAGCGTTGTGGGCGCGGTGGGTACTTTTACCGACCTGACCGAGTATGTCAGGGCCAACGAAAAGATCGCGATCCTCCAACGGCAAGCCGCGGTCGATGGTGCGTTCGAGAAACTGGTTGGTACGAGCCGGCCAATGCAAGAGGTGTTTCGACGTTTGAAGTTGGCGGCCGATAGCGATGTTGCCGTGCTGATCACGGGCGAATCAGGTACCGGCAAGGAACTTGCAGCCCAGGCAATTCACGCTCAAAGCGCGCGGAGCAGCAAGCCGTTCCTCGCCATCAATTGCTCTGCCCTGCCGGAGTCGCTGTTAGAGAGCGAACTGTTCGGCCATGTGAAGGGTTCGTTTACCGGTGCCGTCAGCGATAAACTGGGCCTGTTCGAGGCTGCCCAAGGCGGCACGCTCTTCCTGGATGAAATCGGGGATGTCAGCCCCGCCATTCAGGTCAAGCTGCTCCGCGTGTTGCAAGAACGCGAGGTCCGCCGCGTTGGCGACAGCCGGACACGCGACGTCGATATTCGCTTGATCACGGCCACCAACCGTGATTTAAAGCAGTTGATGGCAGACGGCCAGATTCGCGAAGATTTCTACTATCGCATCGATGTCTTCGAGATTCGCCTACCGCCCTTGCGCGAGCGGAAGGAGGATATCCCCTTGCTGGCCGATTGCTTTATTGACGAACTCTGCCTGGCCAAGGGGCGCAGCACCAATGGGATCGCCAGAGATGCGTTGCAGCGGATGATGTCGTACGACTGGCCCGGCAATGTCCGCCAGCTTCGTAACGCGATTGAACACGCTTGCGTCACCGTCTCCGGCGACCGGATCACGATCCTCGATTTGCCCTCCGAACTGCGTGTTCCGAACGACTCGCAAGGCGCCGGTCTCCATGATGAGCTGGCCAACCTGTCCGACGACGAACTGGCGGAACGGGAACGCATTGTCAGTGCGCTACGCCAAACCGATGGGAATCGCACGCAGGCCGCGAAGCTTTTGAGCATCAGTCGCGTTACGCTCTGGAAGAAAATTGGGCGGTACGCAATCGACGTTCCCGATTGACGCGGTTTCCCCGTTTCGTACGCGACCTGGCGACCGACGGACGCCTCCAATCGCGCGGTCAGCATGGTGTTAAGGGTGTTAACTTAACACTTAACGCTACACGTCTTAACACCCAATGATTGAGCTCCGTCGACCTTCCCCCCGCAGTTCATCCAGGAAGCCAAGAACGCTCGAGTTTCCGCGTGGCGTCGCCAATTCGAGAAGAATTCGCGGGGCTGGCGCGCGCGTTGCATTGAAGACAAATCGTTGCAACGGGAGCCGCCC
>JAUIHJ010000744.1 GCA_030432015.1 bacterium | reverse complement strand
AGTTCGAGGCTGCCGCCGCGTAGGCGGTCGGGCATGACTGGCGATTTGCCTTGAGGACGTTGGCGATGTAGCCCTGGGTACCCATCGAGGCGATTCCCGGCAAGGCAATCTGTCCGGTGTAGCCCAGCAGCTTGACAATCCCCAGCAGGACTTCGATGGAGTAAGTGACCCAGCCGTCCGGGAATGCGGTGAGAACATTGGTGAACGTATCGACCATGTCCAGCATATGGTCGGGGTCTCCCAGTGGTGAACCCTGGTTCGGTACCGCAACCATGTAGGCATTCTTGAATTCGCAGTTGTGGCCAGGAACAAGTTCGTTGCCGCGTTCGGTCAACGTGCGCGTGACGATCCCGCCGCGACTGTGGGTCAAGATGTCAAACGTGAAGCTGCCGCGCTGCGCGTCGAGCTGTTCGAGAAAAAACCGAGCGTTTTGCTCGGGGTCTTTGGTGACCGTCAAATGGTCGAACGAAATGACGCGACCATCGTACCGTTTGCAGAGGTCCTCCATCTGTGCGCGTGGCAGCAACGACAGGACGCCCTCGGTGGAACTGAAGATTCCGTGGATGATCAGCAGCGTGCGTTTGCCCTTGAGCTTGTTCCATTGGCGAAAGGGCTGGCTGACCCGCATCCGATAGTCGTTCGGCGTTACCGCTCGAATCAGATCTTGCTTGTAGTGCGATTCGACCTTGTCGCCAAGCCACTTGACGGGATTCTTCAAGATTGCCGAAGCGATCGGAATGACCAGAACCTTGAATACCTTACGTCCGATTTTGGTAACGACACCACGAAGTCTTGGTGGGCCCGCGGATTGGGCGGCGGCGGTACGCGTGGGAATTGTGAAGACCGGTTTGTCCGGTGCTCGAAACGCCCGCAAGCTGCTCGGCGTCTCGCTGGGACGCGCAGCGAGAAATCCGTCCGGGAAATGCCAGGAGATGCCCCCTGCTTCGTCCGAGTACAGGACCACTTGCACCGTCTTCATCCTCCCGGCGGGAGGGGCGGGCTCTAAGGTCACGGCATCGCCGGCGGCGGCCTTGTTCGGCGTCGCGTCGATGTGAATGGTTTCCTGCGGAATGATCCCGATGGTATCGAAGGCGGCGGCGAGTCGCGGGTCGGTATCCTCGTCGCCGGGCAGGCGAAATGCCCCGCGTTTGTGGAGCCACTGTGCGGCGTTCCCTTGGGCTCCGCGCATGCTCAGCTTGGTCCCGTTGCGAAACTGAATTGTCTTTGACGAAGAGATCGTTCTCAGCTCGCTCGCCATGGCAAAAAACTCCTGTGGGCAACTCCCGTGTGACGTTTCGGCGCAGGCCGTCCGGCAGCTACTCCCGCGGTAGCTTGGCCGCCGCCCAGTTTACTCGATCCCAAGCAGGCGTTGCAGCAGACCCCGACCAGCTACCCGTCAGGTAAGAGATGCCGGCTGGCGATCGCCTGGACAGCCGGGTGCAGCAACGTGTTGGAAGCCAGCACACTGCTCTTGCGGAGCTCCAAGCGGTCGCCGCGGCAGTCGGTCACGTGGCCTCCGGCTTCCTTGACCAGCAGTCGGCCGGCGGCGAAATCCCACGGTGAGAGTTCGTATTCGAAGTAGGCACCGAGGGCCCCGGTGGCGACTTGTGCCAAGTCCAGCGATGCGGTCCCAAACCGCCGAATACCGTGGATCTGCTGTTCGAACAGGGAACGCATGGCATCCAACGTGGCTTGCATCATCGCGCCGCGGTCGTAGTAAAATCCGATTCCCACCAACGCCTCATCCAGTTGCTGGTGTTTAGCCACGTGAATCGGGTTGTCTTGGAAACGTGCCCCCTCCCCACTCACCGCTTCGTACCATTCGTTGCGTGAGGGATTGTAAACAACGCCGCAGACCGGTTGCCCGCTGCGGTAGTAGGCGATGGAGACGGCGTAGTGCGGGATGTTGTGCAGAAAATTCGTCGTGCCGTCCAGGGGATCGACGACCCATAGATGTTCGGCGTCTGCGGCACCATGCTGCCCTTCTTCGGCTAGAATTTCATGGTCGGGAAAGGATTCACGAATCAGCCGAACAATGGTCTCTTCGGATTCGATGTCCGCTTGGGAAACCAGATCGTAGCTCTTGGCCGCGTGCTTCTGCCTGGCTTCGAGCAAGTCGCCCTGAAAGTATTTGGTCAGAATCTCGCCGCCGGCAGCGGCAGCGTGTTTGGCAAGTTCAAGTTCGCGCATGGTATTTTCGTCGGGGCGAGGCGGAAAGAAAGTTCGGCAGCGGGAATCTCCACCGAGTGCGGCTTCTCTTGTATCCTGCTGTGATCAGCGTGGCAATCCGTTGAGGTCGAGGATTGCTTAGACGCGGCCGGGCGAGCGTGATAGAATGCCTGCTCGAATTCAATTCCTGATGCATCAATTCATACTATTCGCCACGCGTGTGCCGATGCCGGCAAGGCACCGGCACACGAGACCGATCGGCACACGAAGCTCTCAAACACCCAGGCAAGGAAAAACGATGACCATCAGCCGCGCGGCAGCGTACCGATTGTGGACATGGAATGTGGTGGTGCTGGCGACAACGGTTGTCGGCGTGGCCGCTTGGCCAATTCCAGGCGAAGCAGCCGAGACGGCTCCTGAGATCATTGCGGCCACGGGCGCGAGCGGCGGGTTTGTCGTTCATTTTCCCTGCGGCGACGGCAAACTAACGGCGCAGCTGCGAGTGGATGCTCGCTTTCAGGTTCAGGGTTTGGATCGCGACGCCGGCAACGTGGCGGCGGCACGGCGGTTCGTCCGTGCGCAAGGCGATTATGGAGAGGTGTCGATTGATCGGCTGATCGGCAACCGCCTGCCCTACATCGACCGCCTGGTCAATCTGTTCGTCTCCGACGACCTGGGCGACGTGCCCATGTCCGAGGTGATGCGGGTCCTGGTCCCTGGCGGCGTGGCTTACATCAAACACGAGGGCCAATGGACCAAGACCGTTCAGCCGCAACCCGGAAACCTGGACGAATGGACCCATTTTCTGCACGACGCCGGCGGCAACGCGGTGGCGCACGACGACGTCGTCGGTCCGCCGCGCCATTTACAGTGGATCGGTAGCCCGCGATGGTCACGGCATCACGACCGCATGGCGAGCATGAGCGCGCTGGTATCTTCTGGTGGCCGCATCTTCTACATCATGGACGAGGGCTCGCGGATTTCGATTCAAATGCCTCCCCGCTGGACATTGATCGCCCGCGATGCCTTCAATGGCACCTTGCTCTGGAAGCAGCCGATCAAGGAGTGGCACAGCCATCTGTGGCCGCTCAAGAGTGGTCCGACGGCGTTGGCCCGGCGACTGGTAGCCGTCGACGATCAAGTGTATGTCACGCTGGGCCTGAAGGAACCGGTTTCAGTTCTGGATGCCGCGACCGGGAAGCTTGTCCGGACGCTTGACGCGACGCGACCGACCGAGGAATTCATTGTCAGTCGCGGGACCGTGTTGGCGCTGGTCAACCCTGGCAAGTTCGACACCGGCGAGTTTACTCCGGCCTTCAATACGGGCGACCAGAAGCGAGTCCGCGAGCAACGCGAATTCCACTGGAACCAGCAGCCGCGCGAAATCGTGGCCATGGACGCGGCGACGGGAACCCAGCGGTGGACGCTCAAAACAAAAGTCGCGCCGTTGACTCTGGCTGCGGACGACGACCGCGTCTTTTTTCACGACGACCAAAAAGTGGTTTGCCTGGACCGAGTCAGTGGTAAGCCATTGTGGGATTCGGCACCGGCCGGGCGACGTCAAGACGTGACGCTCAATTTTGGTCCCAAGCTGGTCGTCCACGACGGCGTGGTCCTGTTCGCCGGTGGTGATCGCCTCATGCACGCCGTGGATGCTCTGACCGGCAAGCAGATTTGGGAGGCGCCACATGCCCGCGGTGGTTATCAGTCGCCGGAGGATCTGCTGGTCGCCAGCGGTCTCGTGTGGTCCGCGCCCACCACCAGCGGTCGCGATTCCGGCGTGTTTACCGGCCGCGATCTATTGACCGGCAAGATCGTTAACGAATTTCCACCTAACGTCGACACCTACTGGTTTCATCACCGCTGCTACATCGCCAAG
>JAUIHJ010000743.1 GCA_030432015.1 bacterium | reverse complement strand
CCGCCTGCTTGTACGCCTCCGCCCGAGACCCCGTGCGGCTGGCAACAGCGGACAAAGCGATTTCACAGAGCCCAAAGCGCCGGTCAAAAAGTCCATCACGCTGAGCGTTCTCAAAAAAAGGACGGTATGTCTCGTCGAAGATCATCCCAATCCCAACCATGCCGCCCCGCAGCAGTTTGGGATCCGCCGATGACTCGGAATTGGAAGTGTTCATGCTCCTGAAAATAACGCGCGGGGCGGCGATTTACCACCACGCTTTGGCACGACCGTCGGTGTCCGCCGCGTAAGAGGCGATCTGTCGGGCTTCGGCTGCCCCTTGCGTCGCGCGGATTCCGACTTCACAATGGCCGCCTGCCCGACATTCCAGAGGACCCCTGCCATGGCCGACAAACCCACCGTCATTCTCTCCGGCTTCGCCGACGAAGCAGCCAACCAAAAGACCGCCGAACAGCAATTTTCCGCGTTCGCATCCCTGGGGCTGCAATATTACACGATTCGATTCATCGACGCCGGCAAAGGCGTCAAGAACGTCATGAAGCTGACGACGTCTGAGGTCACCAAGATCCGTCACCTGGAGGATGAATACGGATTGAATGTGTCGTCCCTGGGTTCCCCGATCGGCAAAGTCAAACTCCTGAATGTGGATGATTCAACCAAGAATCAGTTCATTCCCTTCAAGAAGTATCTGGAAAAAGATGTGCGGCGCGCATGCGAATTGGCACATGCCTTTGAGACGAAGTTGATTCGCGGATTTTCGTTTTACCACCCGCGGGGAACCGACCCGCGCGATCATCTGCCTCAAGTTGTCGATCAGCTGGGGAAAATTGCCGAAACATGCCACCGCAGCGACCTGATTTTCGGATTGGAAATCGAAGCCAATCTGGTCGGGCAAAGCGGCGAATTGCTGGCGGAAATTTATCGCCAGGTGAATCATCCCGCGCTGATGCTGATCTTCGACGCGGGTAACATTACCTCAATGGGCTGCGAAGCGGGCGAAGTCTTCGATCAGTATGCGGCGATGAAACGGGGAATCGGTTGGCTGCACATTAAGGACTACAAACACCCGGGACCCGTCGAACGGGTTGACCACGTGGATGAAGCGGCACTCAAACATTTCGTGCCAGCCGACATCGGCGACAGCGGCCACGAAAGAATCCTCAGCGACTTTGCCGAACAGATTCCGGCGCTCCAACGGAAGCTCAAGCGACGCGGCGTGCCTGGTGTCTTTCTGGATCTTGAACCGCACGTCAAAGGGGGCGGTCAGTTTGGTGGCTTTAGCGGTCCGGACGGGATGTTGGTCGCTCTGCGCGGGCTGTGTCGCGTGTTGGACTATGTGGGAATTGATTATCATCTGCGCGACTTCGAGGACGTCTGCGCGGCCCGGGGCTTTTAGGATGCCCGCCGCAAATGCCAGATTGCAGGCGTCGCTTGCGCCAACCTGGCCGGAGTGATCCAACAGCATGAGCCGAGACATTCTCATCATCGGCGGTTGTCCAAAGTGCGACGGCGATCAACTGGCGTGCCGCTACAATCGCTTCGAGAAGGACGACCTGCGGATCATCTCGTGGGAACATAAGTGCCCGAATTGCGGCTTTCGAGAAACGAAAGCCTTTCGATCGGATGACGAGCCCGCAGACGACGAACCCACAGATCAACTGAGTGATCCCGCAACCTGTCCCTATTGTGCTCGATCCGCACCGTTCTAAATGGCCGAGCGCGATTCAGCAGCGCACACCCCGTCAGCGAGCCAGGCACCTTTTTCGCCGACTGGCGGTTTTTCCGCCGTTGAATCCAAGGGGCGGCGAAAAACGAGCCGGTCCCAGAGTGTCGCCAAATTGCAAGCGGTCATTTAGCTCCCGCATGATGCGAGGACACGGTGCCGGGACGGCGTTGACACATCAGGGAGGCGTTCGTCTGCTGGCGGTTGACGCGTCAGGCTCGTGCACGCAACACGTCGCGGCCCCACCTCGGGCACTTGCCCCACATCGATCGCCGATCGTCCGTTACGGTGATTCTTGCTGCGGCGCCGCCTGGCTTGCCGCGCCGATCGTTGCCGGTGTCACGTTGCGGCTGGCCAACTGTGCCTGTCGCTTCAAGATCGAGGCTTGCCAAAACCAATAGCCGCCCGTGCCAAGACCAATGACAACTCCCAGGATCGACAGGAGGGGCCTCTCGCTGATGTATAGCAGGGCGATCCCGGCTCCGCCCATCGCGGCCATGGCGGCGATGGACTTGGCTTTTGCCATGTCAAACCCGTTCTTGGTGGCGTGCACGGCGATCGCGGATCTGGCCGAGTCGTTCGCCAATTCCCGCATGGCGGAAAGGTGCGAGGTTTGTTCGGGGGCCTGAGACCGTGGTAAGTACTCGGCCGCCTCGCCCGCCCCAACGTCGTCGGCAACGGCCGATGGTTCGCATTTCGGCTTCCAGGACGGTTCAATCGGCGTGCGCGCCGGCGGAGCCAGCTTCGACATATCGCTGTCGCCGCCTCGTGACCGCGCTAACAACTGGCTCATGTAAGCCTCGATCGACTCGTCGTCATTGCCAACCTTCGGCTCGGCGTCCCGCCCGCTGGCCGTCATCGGGGTCGCTTCCGCAGCGGTGCCGGGGTTGGACGTGCCGAGCGGCATCGCATCGGAACCGCTCGCGGTTTCCGGCTCATCGTCGATCAGGTCCCCCAGATGTCCCATTCGGGCCAAGACTTCGGCGGCCGTCACTGGTGCGCCCGTTACCGAAGCTGCCGCGTCTTCTTCGTCAGAGTCGTCGTCGTGCGCGCTGTCGATGGAAGGCGGAGACGGCGGAGGATCAAAGGCGCCCGCCCGGTCCGTTCGCTCCGCACGGTCGATGGCAAACGCCGCCGAAGGATTTTGGGAAACCTCGGGGCCATCGAGCTCGCCAACAGCGTCGTCGGAGTTCAAGAAACGCTCCAGGAGGGTCGCGCCGGTCGGCGGGACCGGTGGTTCGCTGTCCGGCATCGAGTCCGCCGCGAGCTGCGACGCATCGGTCGAAACTTCGGGAGACGGATCATTCAATCGCGCGTTAAACCGATCGAACGACATCTGTTGATCGGATAATTCCTGTTGTCGTAAAGCATTGTCACGATCAGCCGACGCACCCCCTGGATGCACATCTGCGTGTCGTTGTTGTTCTGCCGCCACGCGGCTGGCTTTCAGCTGATCCAAACGTGAAACCAAGGCCTGATGCTTTGCCTCGTCCGGCGCCGCGTGTTCCCACGGCGGCCCCGGCCTGCCTGGCGACGGTTCGGCGTGCCCCGATTCGAAGTCAACCAGCGGGCTCGAACCGTTCGCACTTGGGTCCGCCATGGACTCGGCGACCTCAGGCGGCACTGGCACCGTCGGCCCTTCTGCGGGCGTCGCCGATGGAACCTCGAGCCGTGGCTGGGGCGATTCACCAATTGGCTCCGCGGCGGACTGGCGGTGGAGTGTTTCGACGTCGCGGAGTTTTTCCTCCCACGCGTCACGCTCGGCACTCCACTTCGCGTCAGATTCGGCACGGAGACGTTGCTGGTCGGCGAGCTGTTCCTGGACGACTCGAACGGACTCCTGTAATTCGACGAGTTGCGTATCCTCGTCGCGACGTTCTACCGCCGCGTCCTGTTGGGCGCGGCACGCAACCTTGAGTTCACGTTCCAGCATCGCGAGTTGGTCGAAGCTCTCGTTGAGTCGCTGTTCGACTCGCTCGTGGTGCCCTTGCCAATGCTCGCGTGTTTGCGCGTGCTGCTCGTTCGACTCTGCAAGTTGCCCGGCGAGCTGATCGACTCGAGTAGAAAGTTCAACAATCCGTGCGCCGAGCGACGTGGAAACATTGGCGAACGAAGCCTCGGCCCGGTCGGACTGCCCGGTGTGGCCTTGGCATGCAGCGCCGCGTGGCTGGACAATCGGGGCGCAGGTGGCACGGGGCTCTTCGGCGTTCCCGTTTCGATCCAGTTCCGCCAGGACTTCCAATTCGTAGGGGCCGATCCTGAGCCGATCGCCCGGAAAGAGCGTGGCGTCCTGAATCTGAACGCCGTTAAGGGTCGTCCCCGGCGCCAGGCA
>JAUIHJ010000742.1 GCA_030432015.1 bacterium | reverse complement strand
GGATGACGGCCCCGCCGGTGCTGGGGACGACTCGATTGTGATCGCTTCGCATGGAGCCACCATCTCGCTGGATGTCAACGGCGTTACCTACGACGTGGCGACAGCTGATGTTTCCTTTATTTTGGCACTCACCGTCGGCGGCAACGATGTCGTTGAGACGGACGGTGCGATTCCATTGAAATTCCTCGCCGGGGAAGGGGACGACGCACTGTTGGTTGACGGCAGCGTCGACTTACGCGTGATTGAAGATGGCGATCTGACCGGAGTCGAACGTCTTGAGGTGCGCGGCTTGGGCACCGATACGGTCAGGCTCGACCTCGACAGCATCCGAGCTGTGACGGACGTGTCAAACGCACTATTTGTCCGGGTGGGGCCAGGCGATCAAATTGACGTTGGTAACGGTTGGACGCTTGTACGAGGACAGGAAACCGCGACCGTCAACGGAACGTTTTTTCACCTGCTTCAGCAGGACGGCGCGAGGCTGTTCCTAAGCGGATCGACAAAATGGCAACACCCGTTGAATCCACTTGATGTGAATAACGACGGCACGTCCGCGGCGCCGGTCGGCGATATTCTGCCCTTGATCAACGAGTTGAATTCGGGCAGCGTGACGGATTCGACCGGTCGCCTTCCGGGGGTCAACGATCAGGTCGCGCCCCCCCTTTTTTTTGACGTCAACGGGGACGAATTCTTGACTGCCGTCGGCGATGTCCTGCCGCTGATCAACGTGGCTAATCGGCGCAGCGATCTGGCGGGAGAAGGCGAAATGCCTGGCCAGCGGCAAGGATCCCTCCGAACCGATCACCGAAAGGACGAGCACGCAGTGCATTCGCTTGCCGCGGCGATGCGACCCTTGCCACGCGTGTCGTACTACCCCGAAGTCGAAACATCGGAGGCCATGTCGCCCAGGCCGCAGCCCAGGCGACTGGACGCTGGCGATGCCCATACCAGGTATTTTGCGGCGTTGCCAACGGGCAAATCGCCATCTCGAGCAAGCGCCGAACGGTCGGAGCGGGCGGGTTACGGTTGGGGGATGCTCGAAGACGCCTTGGAAGACGTGCTTGCTGCAATGTTCGAGTAAACGCCGGCCAGCGGCGCTCGGCGTTCGATCAAGCATTCACGGGCTTGGCGTGGCCCTGGTGACGTCCTGTTCGATGCGCTCCCTTTTACCTGGCCATGGCATGCACTAGAGTGCTGGCTGTCCAGTGCGCTGTTTACGTGTGCCTGTAGGAAGAGTTTGAGACGCGATGCCGGAAGAACCGTCGCCTGTCGTGCCTGATTCCCCTCTCCGGAATCGCCGACCATTCAGTCTGAAACGACTGCTGTATTGGCAATTTACGCTGGGGCCCGTATTCCTGATGCCGCTGACGGTGCGGCAGTCGTACGATCTCAACCGGCAGCCATTGGCACAACTGGTGACGCAAGTGATCTTTCCGGTGACCTATGTCGCGGTCTTGATGTGGATCCATCGGCCGCAGGCGGAGGGCGCCGTCTCTAGCCGAGCATCCCGCATCACGGCAGGAATCTACCGAGGCATTGGCTACGCACTGCTGATGGCGTTCCTGTCTTGGGGGTGGTCACTGTACCTCCCGGTGCGTCGCCTCTTCGATCTTGTCTCGACCGGACTCCTGTTTGTAGCATTCGGAGATCTGTTCATACCGACGCTGACCCTGCCAACATTCGTTGGGCTGCACTACGCTCTCATCGGCGCGGTCACCGGATGCGCCTTGAGCCTGGTCACGGCGCGTCGCGAGCTGATGGAGGATGCGTAAGCGATCCACTGGCCGTTGTAACACTCTGGTGGGAGTGTCAAATTACGGTATCAAGAGGCTGAGCAGGGGCGCCATGTCACGGTCGAAGTCGCGCTTCGCCAAGATCAGCACGACTGCCAGCGGGATTGCCACGAATGCCAACCTCAGGCTTCCGACGAGCCACGGGTGGCGATGCCGCAAGAATGGGACCTCGGTGACCCAGCACAACAGCGGCGACAGCAGGAGGGTCATCGCAGTCATGGTCGACAGGCGACCAAAAAAGTGCCCAATGAACAGCAGGCCGTAGAGTCCCGCGATGCCGATTCCCAGGATGGCCGCTCCGCCGCTGTTCATCAATGAACGGCAGTTCGATGACGTGTCGCGATCTGCCGCCACCTTGGCACGGGGCAAGGAGTCCGAGCATGTTCTTGCCAGCCAGACGCCGCCGGTTGTGGCCAGCAGCGCCGCCGTGAGAGGAAACGCCATTGCGCCACCCTCGATGTAACCCGCCAGCATGATGGTCAGACCGGCAGACGAAATGGTCAGCCCCAGCCCGAACGGGAGCGAGGCTCCGGGAGCACGCTCGGCAAGGCGGCCGAGCAGTCCCCACACGCTGGCCAGCAGGACACTGCACAGCAACCACGCGGTCGCGCTCTGCCAAGCCTCCCATTGGCTGTCGGCACCGCTCAAATAGACCGATCCGTGCCACAGAATTCTGGGAATCATGGCCGCAAGTCCGATGCGGAGCAGCCAGGTGAACCAGTGCGGTACGCGCTGCAGCCCCGCGATCCATTCGATTATGAGGACAGCTGGGATAACAACGGTCAGCAATCGTTCCAGGGCGCTGCTCGGTGGCCAGACCGATCGCCGCAACAAGACGAAGGACCCAACCGCCAGGCCCAGGCCCATCGCGACGACGCAGGCGGCCGGCCATCCTGTTGCACTGCCCGGTTGTGGGCCAGTGCCGTGCACGGATGTAGAAGCGGGGGCATTGATGCTCGCGATGCGGCGCGCCCGGGCCATCACCAAGGCCGAAATTGCCAGGAAGGGGATGGCACTGGCAAGGGCGGCCGCGCCGCTTGCACTGAGGTACAAGAACGGATCGGGCATCCGCTATTTCTTCACGCCTTCACAATCGATGATGATGAGTGCCTCGTCGCCAATCGGCCCAATGGCCCGCTTGTCAAACCCGAAATCGCTGCGTTTCAGCGATAGCTCGGTGGAGAATGCGACCCGTTTGGTCCCCTTGAAATCATGTTCTTTGCCACCGGTCAGCGTCAGCGTAATGTTCTTGGTGGTGCCGTGCATCGTGAAGTCGCCGGCCACTTCGTAGCCGCCGTCGATTGCCTTGACCTTGGTGCTACGGAATGTGATCGTGGGAAACTGCTTGGTATCGAAGTAATCCGGCTGGCGGAGATGTTCGTCGCGGGCCGCGTTGGCTGTATCGACGCTGTCGACTTTGATCGTCAGCTCGAACGTCGACTTCGTGGGGTCTTCGCGGTCGAGTGAGAATTTTCCTTCGACTTCGTTAAAACGGCCATGAATCCAGCTGATGCCCAAATGACGGGCCTTGAAACTGACCGAGGAATGCACCAGGTCGTACGCGTACTCGTCCGCTGCCGAGGCCGGCATGGCGATGGCGCCAATCAGTGTGCTCATCACGAGCGTCACGAGCGACATATGATATCTGTTTCGCATTTGATGGTTCCTTCAAGAATGGGGAGAGCTATCGTTCATTCGATCGCCAGTCGGCAGGCGACTATCGTAAGACGCCGGCGCGCACGAGTAAAGCTTGCCGGCTTTTTTCCCAGAGCTGGTGTGTCTTGAACGGCAACGTCGGAAAGCCGACGCGTCAGTTTTGAGGCTAATCTTTGGGGGTAGCTCGACGCGTGAGTTTTGAGGTTGTGCTTATTGGGTAGCCCAGCGCATCAGTCTTGGAGTTTTGGAGTTTTGGAGTTGCGCTTTTTGCGAATGCCGCAGGCAGGTCAGTTTATAGTCTGGGGTGCAAATCCCAGGGATCGGTCCTCTGGTGGTTCAAGAGCCGCGAAGCGGCGGCATGCGTTTTCGCGTCGTCACAGAACTCCTGCCGCCGCTGCGCGGCTCATTGGCGCAACACCAAAACGAGTCAGCGAGGGATGCCGTTGTGTTGGTTTCGCTTGCTTGCCCGCGGTTCATTCCTCGCTGACGCTGCCTGCTCGCTGACGCTGCCTGCTCGCTGACGCTGCCTGCTCGCTGACGCTGCCTACTCGCTGACGCTGCCTACTCGCTGGCGCTGCCTACTCGCTGACGCTGCCTACTCGCTG
>JAUIHJ010000741.1 GCA_030432015.1 bacterium | reverse complement strand
GACCTCCTGACGCTGACGCTCTCCGCCATGCCTCCTGGCGCCGAGCGGCGGGTGCCGTTGCTCTTCCGCTGGAGCGTCGCGGGCACGCTGCCGGGGCTGGGTATCGTGGCCTACGCGGCGGACCGACCCGAGCTGGTGAGCGTGCTCCCACCACGCGTGCTGACGATCCGCCCCTTGGCCACAAACGCATCACAGGTGGTGACAGCCGCATTGAGGAGTCCGCCGGAATTACCGCGAAGATCAAGAATGATGGCCTCCAGTGGCGGCGACAATGTCTTGTCCGTCAAAACGGCCGTCAGCTCATCGACGGTGTGTTTCCCAAAGGTCGCCAATCGAAGGTAGCCCACCCGCGGGTTCTCCGCGAGATGGAAATCCCACGACCCGTCGGGTCGACGGACGTCGCCTTTGAGCGACTGGACCAGGATGATTTCGCGCTGGATCGTCATGGGCACGATCGCGTCGTCACCGGCGTGCTTGACCTGCAAATCGACCGGGTCGCCCGGTCTGCCACGCATCTGCTTGACCGATTCGGTCCGGGACATGCCGACGGTCGGGATACCAGAGATCTCCCAAATCGTGTCGCCTGCCCGGATCCCGGCCCGATGTGCCGGAGTTTCGACCAATGGGCTCAGGACGATCAGCGGGGAGTCGTCATCCTTCTTGACGATCTCGATTCCGATCCCGCCAAATTCCTGATCCAGATCCTCTTCCATCTGCTTGAACGGTTCCGGACCGATGTACTTGGAATATTGGTCGAGACCGGTCACCATCCCAGCCATGGCGTTCTCGAACAGCTCGCGCGAGTCGACTTCTTCGACGTAGAAATCCTCGACCAACCGCATCGCCTCGGCGACCGACGACGCATAGCGGTTATGCTCGGCCTTCTGATAACAGATCATCGAAAACACGGCGGTCACGAAGATCACCGTCAAGTTACGCAAAGGCATGGTCGTGGTCCGAAAAAGGAAACCTGAGATACGAAACGAATCACGCGCGAGGCGAAACGCTTTGCCTGACGCCATCGTATGCCATGGGCGCGACCTGGGCAAAGCCGCAAATCTGGATTGGGTGCTGCAAATGGCCTGGAGGTCCCACCGTCCTCCGCAGCCATCAAACCCGCTCAGCCACCGAGGAGCCCCAGGAAGGGGACAGGTGGGAGGAAGGCGTGCTGTTCAAGCAGGCTGGAGGCACCATTCCACACGTAGTATTGCGTGAAGAATACGAAGAAGACGTAGAACCCGATGATGGGCAGTTCGGAGAAACTTGCCAGCCAGCGGATCAGCCAGTGCCTTGGCCGTTCGTGGCGGCGAGCTCGGCCGACGGCCCACCCCATCACCAAACGCGCAGGAAAGCCGAATACGACAAATACCAGACTGAGCGCCCACAGCAGTTCACTTGGCACGGTCTCGATTTTGAGCAAATACAACGGCAAGGCAAACGCCAGCGTCACCAGCAACGCAAACGTCCACGCGATGGGGGCTCGCCGAAAGAGCTGGCGGATCTGCGCGATTTCGAAGAACGCACGGAAACGCCGCTCGGCCGCGAAGTGCGCCTGCAGAAACGGCAGATAGAGCAGTACGATCGCGAGCAGGATGGAACCGGTCAACCCCGCCAGTGCGCCGACTCCTTGGGATGCTTCGACATTCTCCAAATCCAAATTCGTTGTGGCCATCATCAGCAGGATCGGCACAAACAACCAAACAAAGGCCCCGGCGAAGCCTCGCAAGCCCAACCAAAAATAATACTGAGGCCTTAAGTCGACCGCGAACTCCCAGACCGCATCACGTGCCACTTGGAACAGCCGACCCTGCCTGATTCCGGCCAGGAAAATGGCCGGTGGAAACCAATCGGTTAAGGCTGGGACCGTCGTAAGGTCGTGGAGCAAACGCGGCGAGATCCGACCGACCACCGGTCCGATCAAAGGTCGTAAGGCTTGGCTGGCAACCAGACGCCGAACACTCCAGGTCATGAAGAAGAGTGGGGCCAGGATTGGCCAGAAAAAATGCCGCAGCTTGCCGCCGCAGTACCATGCGAGCAGTACATGGGTGATGACCAGCCCGGTAATGACGAACAGGCCGATGCGCCACCCGGTGACGACCCCGCTGGTGGGATCGATCAATTTTGCCGAGGCGTA
Source organism: bacterium (assembly GCA_030432015.1). Lineage (GTDB taxonomy): Bacteria > Planctomycetota > Planctomycetia > Pirellulales > Pirellulaceae > ARS98. The sequence goes on along the minus strand of JAUIHJ010000741.1, from coordinate 1,920 downwards.
CATCTCCGCGGCAAACTGCGCTGGCAGCAGGACAACGCACGTCCCCAATACGAGGCTGCCCGCCCGGGCCGCCCGCCGCACACCAATGAAGCCGTTTCTCAGTTGCCCACTCCGCGAAACCCGACCGCTTGCTTCGAGCAGATAGCCGAGGCTAAAAAACTGTACGATGGGAATCGATGCCATGACCGCCAGAGCGATCAGCACGCAGCCAACTCCGAACAACCATTCGATGCCCGAGCACGCTCCAAGCCAGACGCGAATCGGCAGGCTGTGCTCCTGGACTAAATCGACCTGCTCGATAATCGATTCGGCTTCAAAGATCTCGGGCGTTGCCGAAGCCGCCGTCTCGCCTGCGGTGGAAGCCGGATGGTCGTCGAAATCGAACGCTGGCTTAGATGCGATTGGATCGTCGTCCGGCAAGGCGACAATGTCGGTGGCGACTTCCGGGGAGGGCAAGTCGGCATTCGGTGCACGCGGGGGCGATGCGCTAGGATCGGAGATTTCCGGACGCGGCGCAACCGAAGCAGACCGTGCTGCGTGATCCAGATCGTCCGCGCCGTCGCACGCCGGGTTGGCAGGGCGATCGGTTCTGATGTGATCGGATGGAGGCGGCACGGTGCGGAAACTCCCTGTGAACAATCCCGGTTGCTTTGTGTTCGTTTCGCTCAGGTGTTTATTTGCCGAGGGCTAATTTTTGAGCAGGCATCAGCGTACTTTACCAAGAAGTGGCACTGCGTTTCCAAGAAACCGCGGAGGACGGCGAAATTCAAGGCAGCGCAACAGCTGGTCGCTTTCTCGCGAATTCGAGTTCGATTCGCGAAACTGATTCTCGTGTGACATGGTAAGCACAGCGGCAGGATATACTGGTTTGACAACATACCGCCGACACATCGGGGCATACTCACAATCGACACAGCCTCGTTTCAAGAAAATCGCCTGCGTGCCGAGATTCCCCTCCGCCTCGCTTCAAGGAGCTTGCCATGTGGCCGCGTAATCTGTTGTTTGCGACCCTCTGTTTGGTCGCCTTGACTGGACTGGCCGCCAGCTTGTTGCGCATCGAAACTCCAGAAGCACCGGTCAATTTCAACGCTGATCGGTACGCGCAGGAATCTTACCGCGGCGTGCTCGATCAGGTGAACGCCGCATGGCGGAAGCATTGGGACGCTGCGGGCGTGCAGCCGGCTCCCCGCGCCAACGACCTGATTATCGCTCGACGACTGGCTCTCAGCCTTACAGGAACGGTCCCCTCGTTCGAAGAGATTCGTCAACTGGAAGAGGTTCCCGCCGAGCAGCGGTTGGAATGGCATGTGTCGAGCATCCTGGAAGACCAGCGGTATGCGGATTACATTGCCGAGCGTCTCGCGCGGGCCTACGTCGGCACCGAGAACGGGCCCTTCTTGGCGTATCGACGTCGCAGGTTTTTGATTTGGCTCGCCGAACAGCTTCATGAAAACAAGCCGTATGATGAAATCGTGCGCCCGTTGATCTGCGACGATGGCCTGTGGACGGATTCCCCTGCCGTTAATTTCGTCACGGTGACCCTGGACCAGAACAACGGCAATCAACCGGACCCGATTCGGCTCGCTGGCCGGACGACCCGTGCCTTTCTCGGCGTGCGCATCGACTGCCTGCAATGTCACGACAACAACATCGAAGGCAAGCTGACCTTGGGAACGGAAGCCGCGCCGCGCGAAGGGTTGCAAAGCGACTTCCATCGTTTGGCCGCCTTCTATAGCGAAGCACAGTCTTCGCTGTTTGGCGTCCGAGATAATAAGAAAGAGGAGTACAAGTACACCTACCTGGGCGAAATTGACGAAACGGTCGTGCCTCCGATTCCGCCGTTTGCCGAGGAACTTTTACCGGAAAGCGGCACCCGCCGCGAGCAACTTGCACACTGGGTAACGCACCCCGAAAACAAGC
>JAUIHJ010000740.1 GCA_030432015.1 bacterium | reverse complement strand
GGCGATCCCCGGAACCGTGTGTCCCGCCGCTGAACCGTGGGCCATCGACGCGATCTTCAACGCGAAGACGCTCATCACGGCCGCGGCCACAATGCCCCGCGGTGCCAGCCAGGCAAAAAAGACCTTCTCGCGAAACTCCAATCCGCTGCCAATGGTCGACAGAAAAATTGCCAACGGCCGGACCACCAGAATCAGCGCGGTGAGAAAGCCCAGGCCGCCCCAGCCGAGTTGCAGGAAGTCGCGCGGGTCAAAGCGCGAGCCCAGTACAATAAACAGGCACGAGATTAAGAACACGCCCAGATGTTCTTTGAACTGAATGACATGGTGGATGGGAATTCGCTTCTGGTTGGCCAGAATCACGCCCAGCACCGTGACCGTCACCAGTCCGGACTCATCGAGTAGCATGTTCGAGATGGCAAAGCCACCCAACGCGACAGCCAGAAAGACCACGCCGTGCAGATAGTCTGGCAGCCAGTAACGCTTGACAAGTTCGACCAGCAGACTCGCGGCGGCGAATCCGAGCAGGACACCCAGGAGGGCCGTCTTGGCAAACAGTACCAGGCTTCCCAGCAGCGAGAATTCGTCGCCGTGCGTGATGATCTGTTCAAACACCAGCACCGCCAACACGGCGCCAATCGGATCGATAACAATGCCCTCCCATTTGACGATGGATGCCACGCGCTGGATCGGACGGATGTGACGCAACAATGGCGCCACCACCGTTGGTCCCGTCACGACCAGGACGGCGCCGAGCAGCGCCGCGAGGCGCAGGTCGAGCCCGCTCAGGAAATAGACGGCAAACAGGGTCGTCAGGAACCAACTGATCAGGGCACCCAGCGTCACGAGGCGGAAAATTCCCCGACCGGCCGTTTGAAGTTCGCTCAACCGGAGTGACAAACCACCCTCGAAGAGAATCACCGCCACCGAGAGCGACACGAACGGGAACAGAAGTTTGGGACCGACCGACGTGTTGCCGGGGTCGTTGATCAGTTTGGCCAACAGCACATCAGGGTTGGTAAACAGCTGCCCTAATAAAATACCGAAGAGCAGCAGGAGCAGAATTGATGGCAAGCGCAACCGCCACGCCAGCCACTGGGCTGCGACGCCCAGCACGGGGACGCCGGCGAGGTAACAAAAAAAGAGGTGATCTTCGTTCACCGGACGGAAAACCGCAGTAGATTGTGATGATGATGATGGTCAGAGCCAGCCGAATCTTCCGCCATGGCGTGCCCCATCTTCCCACACAGGAAGGAGATTGTCACCCGCCAGGCAGCCGACCGTTCCAATTGACCACACGGTGCAACCCACTTACGATCAAAGAGGGCCACACGTCCACCACACACAGGTCTGAACCTATCAGGTGCCGCATGTATTCCGCCCGCCCACGGATGGCTCAGCCAATCCGTGCGTCACGCTCAGATTCGAGGGTCGTCGTAGGCTCGATCCTGCCCGCGATGTTGATCGGGACAAGCCTGATGGTTGCGGCCACGGCGGTCCCAGCCCAACCGCCGAAGGCCAGTACCCAGCCGGCAGAGGTCCGTGTCAAAGAGACGCCCGGTGCGAGGTCGTATCGACGGGCCGTCCTCATCCGCTTCACGGGGCCCATCACACCGCTATTGGAACAGTTTGTCTTCCGAAAGCTCGATCTCGCCCAGCGGCGGAACGCGGATCTCGTGATCATTGAGATCGACAGCCCGGGCGGATTTCTCGATTCCAGTTTTAATGTGGCGTCCCGACTTCGCGACCTGGATTGGGCCGAGACGGTCGCCTTCATTCCCAACGAGGCTTTGAGCGGTGCCGCGATTGTTGCCCTTGGCTGTGATACGATCATCATGGCGCGCGACGCCAGGATTGGAGATGCCGGGGCAATCTTTCAAGGCCAAGACGCGCTCTTTCGCTACGCGCCCGAAAAGATTCGCACCGACTTGGCGCGGCGTATTCGTGATCTCGCGTCCTCCAAGGGGCGACCACCCGCACTGGCCGAAGCGATGGTCGACATGGACTTGGTGGTCTACCACGTGCGCAACGCATCGACCGAGGAAACCGGCTTGATGACCGATCCTGAGATCGCCGCGAGCGACGATCCAGCCGAATGGGTCAAGCTAAAGCCAATTATCGAATCACGCGAAGCGCATTTTCTCGAACTTAATGGCGAGCGGGCTGTCGCACTGGGACTGGCGGGGCGTGTCGCCGCGAGTCGGAAAGAAGTTCGAGACCAGTTGCGGATCGATGGCGAACTGCTGATCTTGGAACCCACGGTGGTGGATACGACGGTGACGGTCTTAAACTTTTCCTTCGTGACCGGACTGCTGCTGGTCGTGGCGGTCGTTGCCTTGTTGTTCGAGGCGAGTGCACCGGGGATTGGCATCGGGGGGCTGGTCTCGGGACTCTGTTTTGCGCTCTTTTTTTGGAGTCGATTCTTGGGGGGGACCGCCGGTTGGTTGGAGGTCATTCTCTTTGCCGCCGGGCTCGTCTTTATCGCGATCGAACTGTTTGTGATTCCCGGGTTTGGTGTTGCTGGCGTCTCCGGATTGCTATTGGTCCTCGCCAGTATCCTGATGGCCAGCCAGCACTTCGTTGTGCCGCATACCGGACGTGAACTCAACACGACCGTCAATTCCTTGACGATGATTGTTGGTACAGGGGTCGCCGTCATCCTGGCCACCGCGGCGATCAGCTATTTCCGCGGTTCGATTCCAGTTCTTTCCTGGCTGGCGCTCCAGCCGGTCGAAGTCAAGCCGCGGGACGCTGCGGCCGCCGACGGCAAGGCCAAGCCCTCACCCGCCCTTGGCGAGCGCCGGTTTCCGGTGCAGGTGGGCGACTGGGGCGTGGCTGAATCGCCCCTTCGGCCCGCCGGCCGTGTGCGATTTCAAGACGACTACGTCGATGTGGTTTCCGATGGCTCCTTCGTGTCCGCAGGGCAACAGGTGACCGTCACCAAGATCAGCGGCAACCGCGTCCAGGTCCGTGCGGTGGAAGAGACGGCGTAGCGCCGTGGCATCCGGATGGGCCGTGGAAGGGAATTGATGAGTCGACTGGGGTTCCACCGCGCGGAACGCACGTCCCCACCATCTCAAGTTCGCGGCTTGCCTTTAAAGTAGACCATGCTCCACATCGGTAAGCCCATCCGGCCAACCGAGTACGGCTCGAACACCTCGGCCTCGTACGACTCGGAAAAAATTTCGCGCCATTGATCGAGCGGACGTGGGAAATCGCCACGATCGGATCGCGCCAAGTAGCGGGCGATCGAGGCTTTCTCCGGGAGCACCAGGTCCAGGATATGAATGTGTCCGTCCGGGGTTAATTGACCCGCGAGTTGCGCCAGCATACGACGCACGTCGGACGTTTCGATGTGATGCAACAGACTGTTCATGAGGATAAAGTCATAGCGGTCCTCCGGGGCCGCCGCGTAGGTGCAGGCGTCCGCCACGATGAACTTGCCAGGATGATTGCGCTGTGCGGTCTCGATATAGCTGGCGTTGAAATCCAGGCCGACGTAGTCGATGTCATGAAATAGCGCCGCGTTGGTCCCCGGTCCGCAGCCGACATCCAAGACACGGTGTATCTTGCTGAGATCATTGTGCCGCTGCACCGGCGCAAATTTCGCCCGCGCAAACGGCGCTTGCCATGCGCGGTAGATGGCCGGGTGTTCCATGACAAACGACAGCCGTTTAAGTGCATTCATGGGTTCATTCGGAGGTTGGTTGAGGGATTAGATCTCGAAGGAACGTCGGTCAGGGGTATCCAGGTGGTGCCGCGTACCGCGGCAAACGCGTGAATTGAGTTAATGCGGTTCGCGTCGTTGAACTGAAACCAAGTGCAGTGCGAAACTCTTGCATTGGGATGTCACGATTCTGGCATCACGATTCTGGCAGGCGTCATGAAGGCAGCGGCGAAGCGGAAAGCTGTCCTGCATGTTGGTTCCTCTGTTCGATGCGGCGTCACGAAAGAGCTATATGTCTTGTTCATCGTAGGATGAGTGGTCAGCATCATGCTTGTGAGCGTTGGTAACTCGCGAGTTGGAATCGTACGCCGCAAAATCCGGCACCCCCCA
>JAUIHJ010000739.1 GCA_030432015.1 bacterium | reverse complement strand
AAAGATCGCAACATCGACTACGGCACCGACAATGGGGATCGCAAAAAGGCTTATAGCACGGCGGTCGTGATCGACTTCGAAGGACGTCGCCAGGTCGTCAGTCCCAGCGCGACCGACACCATCTCCTATGACCCGGCCACCGGCGAGGAGTTGTGGCGCGTTCATCACGGCGGCATGAACGCGGCTGCGCGCCCGTTGTTTGGGCATGGTCTGGTATTCATTGCCGCCGGCGATGGCGGCACGTCGCTGGTCGCCGTCCGTCCCGATGGGCGCGGCGATGTGACCGAGTCGCATGTTGCGTGGGGATTCGGCAAGAGCGTGCCGAAACGTCCTTCGATATTGCTGTCAGACGACCACATCTACATGATCAATGACGAAGGGGTCGCATCGTGCATTGAAGCGAAGACTGCGAAAGTAGTCTGGCAAAAGCGCGTGGGCGGAAAGTTCCGGGCGTCCCCGATTCTGGCGGGAGGAAATGTCTATTGCTTTGGACTGGATGGCGAAATCAAGGTCTTCGCTGCTTCGCCCCAATACGCGCTGGTTTCCGAGAGCACGTTAGGCGATGGCTTTCAGGCATCACCGGCAGTGGTTGGCGATACGCTCATCCTGCGTTCCTTGACGCGACTGTATTCCGTGGCAAAGTAGACCTCGGAAGCATGCTTCATTGGAAGCATGCTTCATTGGCACGGGGCTAGCGACTGAGAAGTTCAACGACGTCGCGATGGCGATTTTGGGTCGCGAAGTCGAGCGCCGAATCACCGTCAATATCGGTAAGCGTAACGTCGGCGTCGTGTTTCAGTAATGATCGCACGACCTCGGTCTGTCCTTCGGCAGCGGCAAACATCAGAGCCGTAAACCCTTCCTCTTTGTCGATGATATCGGGGTGGGCTCCTGCCTCGAGCAGCAATTGCACCGTTTCATGATTGGCACCGCTGGCGGCGTACATCAAGGCCGTTCGCCCTGCTCCGTCGAGGTGATCGACGGCAGGGTCGCAGTCCAAGAGCTTGCGAACCACATCAGTGTGCCCATCGTAGGCGGCCAACTGCAGTGCCGTCCTTCCATCCTCATCCGCGGCGTCCACGTTCACCCCCTGCTCGATCGCCTGCTGGACGGTCTTGAGTTCCCCTTGTAAAGCGGCTTCGCGAAACGCATTCTCACTAATGGTGGCAATTGCCGCCGCGCCACCGTCCCGTTGCGTTCGAGGTGCGGCTGCCGGCGGTTCCTGTGGAGGTTGCGCCTCCCGGCCGGGTCCGCAACCAGTCACAAGCGCCACCGCGACGAGGGATCCGATGGCGACGCACGACCCAGCAGCGAATCGGCGGGCGCGGTCGAACGGGGCGTCGCACTGTGCACGTAAGGCAGGTGCTGCGGCGCGACGGCCGGTACCTTGTGGCTGGTTCATCATGCTCCTAATCCTCTCCCAACAGGGCTCGCATGCGTTCGACGCCCGTGCGCAGGACCTCGCGGGGATCCCGTGCCCAGAGGTCCTGATTGAAGAGCTCGAGACTGACAGCGCCCCGATAGCCGATGTCGCGCAGCACCTGGATTTCTGCCTGCAGATCGATGACACCATCCCCGATCATCACGCGATCCGGGTCCATCTGTTGCAATGCTGGAATATCCGGATGAGCGTCATCGATATGATAATGGCTGATGCGGTTACCTGGGATCTGTCGCAGTTCCTCAAGTGTCGAGCGACTGTTCCAACTGTGAAACGCGTCCAGGATCAGCGTCGCATCGGGGTCGTCGACATCTTGAACGACCTGCCAGGCCTGCCGCAATTGAGAAACAGAGGTAAAGAAGCTGATGTACTCGAATGTCGGCTTGACGCCAAACTGACGGCCCAACTCCAAAATGTCGCGATAGCGGCGCGTCACCTGATCGAGATCGCACGCCATCCGGGGTGGCGAACAGACCAGCCAGGGCGAACCCAATCGGGCACACATTTCCAGCCGGCGTTTGACCTCGTCCAGCATGATCGGATACTCGACATCAATCGCCTCGCCCCAAGCGCGTACGGCAATCATGCTAACAACGGGCAATCCGTGGTCGGCCAGCGCTTTCTCGATATCGCGAACTTCTCCCCCTTGACCAACATATTCGTAGACGTCATTGATCCAAAGTTCGATCGCCTCAAAGCCTGCTTCCGCCGTCAGCCGGATCTTGTCCAACATCGGTTGTGGCATGATCGTGCTGGTGTTCAGACAAAGCGTAAAACTCATGAAACTTTTTCTCCGACGGGAAGGTCCGCAATGTCCGAATTCAATCGGGTGCGGCAAGACGCTTATTTCATCGTTTCGAACCACTGAGCAGAAAATCGTGTAGCGGTTATTATAGAGACGCTCAGCCTTCCCGACTATCAGCTCGATGCGGTGCCCCGAACCCACGCAGGACTTTTCCGATGTTAATTTCCGAATCATCCGACAATGTTCAGCCGACCGAATTGGCGGACTTTCCCGCCGTGATTCGCCTCCCAATTCACTGGGGTGATCAGGATGCTTTTGGTCATGTCAACAACACCGTGCCGATCCGGTGGTTTGAATCGTCGCGAATCGGATACATCGAGCAGGGCTGCAGCGTGCTCATGAAGGAGAGCCAGAAAATGGGACCGATCCTGGCTTCGGTCACGTGTAACTACCGCCGGCAAATGCATTTCCCTGATACGGTGCGCGTGGGCGCCCGCGTGTCGCGCTTGGGCCGCAGCAGCCTGACCATGGAACATGTTGTCTACAGCGAAACACAGCAAGCCGTGGCGGCCGATGGGTCATCGGTGATCGTCATCTTCAATTACGAATCGAATCGACCAACGCGTATCCCCGATATCGTCCGCACGGCGATCGAGGCATTGGAAGGCAAGTCGTTCGATTGATTAATTGATTGATTGATTGATTGAACGATGGATGGGTGGATGATCAACGCTGAGATGGTCGCTCATTGCGGTCAATCCTCGACGACATGCGACGCAAAGATGCGTCGAAACTCGCGCCAGCGCTCGGTATCAAATTCGCCGCGATCATTCAGACAATCGGTCGCGGCGTAGGCCATCGCCAAGGTATGGTGGGTGTTGTCGTGCGCGAACAGCCCCTGCCGACCGAAGCTGAGCAGTTGCTCGATCGATCCCAGCCAATCGTCAATTGCCTCGAAGTGTTTCTCGTAACCGTTTTCGTAAATCGGATACGCGTGCGGCAACCGTCGCGTGACCACCTGTGCGGCGCTGTCTGCGAGCGGGATGCCCGATTTCGCCAGACTGCTGGAGACAAGCTCTCCCAGGTCTTCGTCCGACATATCCCAATAACCGTCTTTGGTCGAGCAGGGCAATTCAGCACACAACACGGTCCGGCCTGGCGGCTCGTTGGCGGCCGCGTAGTTCTTTGGTTCGGACAAACGCGTGATGGGAATGTCCCGTTCGGGAAAATAGTGCGCATCGAATTCAGTAAAACGCGGTTGGTCGACCACCAGGTAGATCAGGATCATGCTGCGGAATTTGATCTTCTCGCAGGCCGTGAGAATGCCTGGCGGGGCGGTCGGCCGTAGCGCTCGCACGAGGGCCGTGACGGGAATCGTGGACCAGACATGATCGGCCTGGGTTTGCTCGAGCGTCTGGCCGCGGCGGTATTCAACGAGCATGGTGCTGTCCGGCATCCTTCGCACAGACTCGATCTGCGCGTTATGCACGAACTCGGCGCCATGCCGGACTGCCGCTTGGGATAAGCCATTGGCAATCTGACCGTACCCGTGCCGCGGATAAAAGTAGCGACCAGCCCCAGGGCGTCTCACGCCAGGCAGGCCACCGACGACCTTGCCCAGTAGTTTCGCCAGTGAACCGGCTTGGACGCGCCGTCGCGCTTGGATGGCAGAGAGTTGATCGGCGGACAATCCCCAAATCTTCTCCGCGTAGGGAAAATAGAAGTCACGGCAGATCGTTCGGCCGAGGCCTTGCTGGAGCACCGACCCAAACGTCTCGGGCGCCGGCGGCGCGCCGACACGGGGAAGCAACTTGCGACCGGCATCCGCGGCCACCCCCAACGCAAACGCGGGTGGTAGCGAGACCATCAAGTCAACC
>JAUIHJ010000738.1 GCA_030432015.1 bacterium | reverse complement strand
CCTTGAGGACGAATGGTTCCGCGGCGCAGCATGATGGGGTAGGATGGACCCGCGTCAAGTGACGTGGCTTCGTCCCCAAACACCGCGACCGGCATTCCTTTCACATCGGCACACCCATGAACGGACCGCTCAACCCTGAACAAATCGCCGGTTTTCAACACGATGGTTTCATCACCTGTGACAACCTGCTGGGCCCCGCTGTGCACGCCGGCATCCTGGCGATGGTTGAAGAGGTTGCCGACTGGCCGTCCACTGAAGATCGTTGGCAGCATTATCGCGAACACACCGAGCAAGGAACTGCGTTGACGCGAACGGAAAATTTCCTGCCGTTCCACACCGGGCTCCGGCAACTGCTGACCGTTGGCACGCTGACCGACGCCGTCGGCCAACTGTTTGGCGAACCAGCGCTCGTGTTCAAAGAGAAGATCAACTACAAACTGCCCGGTGGCGGTGGATTCGCACCTCATCAGGATGCGCGCGCATATGCTTATGGTAGCCAGCACATTACCTGCCTGGTCGCCGTGGATGAAAATCGGATTGACAACGGCTGTCTCTGGTTTGCGCCGGGGAGACATCGCGACGGTCTCCTGGCGACCGACGATACGGGCTGCCTGCCCGCCGACGCTGCAGCGAACCTGTCGTGGGTCGCCGCCACCATGCCGGCGGGCGGGGTCACGTTTTTCAGTTCGTTCGCGCCGCACAAGAGTGCGGCCAACACGTCCTTGCATTCGCGGCGTAGTCTGTACGTAACGTACAGTCCCGGCAGCGAAGGCGATCTGCGCGCGGCCTACTATGGCGCCCGCCAAGAATCCATGTCACAGCATCGCGAAGGCGATGGCGACCCGCCTCGCATCAGCACCATCGGCCATTTTCAAGGAAAGGGAGTTCATTGATGCAGGTGACCCATAAAGAGACGCTGCGGAATAAGCTGCGAGGCGCGTCCGACGACGACGCGGTCGAAATTCTCTTCGAATTTGTCCGCCAACGCGGCCAATCGAATTACGACGAAAGTGTCACGCAAATTGCCCACGCGTTGCAGGCAGCCGACCTGGCAACGCGAAACGGGTGCAATGACGCTGCCATCACGGCTGCCCTGTTCCACGATCTCGGCCACCTGCTGCTTGACGAGCACGCGTCACAGGTCGAGTTCCTGCAGGAGGATCTAAACCACGAGGAAGCCGGCGCAGATTTCCTCGAAGCCTATTTCCCAGCCACCGTGACCCAGCCGATCCGGCTGCATGTGCCGGCCAAACGGTACCTTTGCACCGTCGACGAAGAATATTACGACCGACTGTCGGATGCCTCGAAGCGGAGTTTTCAAGTCCAAGGTGGGAAACTGTCTCGCGCGGAGCAAGAAGAGTTTGCCGCCCACGAGGAATTGGAGGTCGCCCTTCAATTGCGCCGGTTTGATGATCAGGCCAAGCGAGCGGATCATCAGGTTCCCCCATTGGAAAAATATGCCGATTGCGTGAAACGTTGCTTTCGCCCAGACCGTCCTTAGCTGGACATCGCCTCGTGGCGGTGCCATGCGTTGCCCTACAACGGTGTCTGGCTCACGGCCTGTGCACAACAACCGTTGACGGACCAGCGTGGTCCTGTCCCACGATGGTTCAGGATGTTCCCGACGCCAGTTCCACAGTCCCGTCCCTCAGGCACGACCGACCTCAAGCTGCCCACACCGAGAGTTTCCTATGAGCCATGCGAAGCGGTTGCTGCTCTGCCTTTTGATGCTCTTGACAGCCGGCTGTCGGGATGGTCGGCAGGCGAACGTTGGGCCCACGAAGCCGACCCCCTCACGACAGGCCGATGGCTCGACCGAACGGCCCCTGCGCGTGATGTTGATACCCGCGGACGGGGGCACCGAGGAAGGGACCATTGCCGACTTTCAACCCATCTTCACGGCGATCACTCGGGAGTACGGCCTGCACTTCGACATCCGCGTCGGGCAGGCCTATAACGCCGTCGTCGAAGGCATGGCCAACGGACAGGTCGACGTTGCCTTCTTCGGCCCGGTTACGTATCACCAGGCGCGGGAACGGGGCGCGGCAGAATTGCTGGCGGTTGCGGTGAGCGACGGACAGAGCGTTTACTATTCGGGGATCTTCGTTAAGCAGTCTGCGGGTCTCAAGGATCTGTCGGATCTGCGCGGCAAGAGCGTCGCATTCGGCGATGTGAATTCGACATCCAGTTTCAATTTTCCCGTGGCGATGCTGCTCGCGGCGGGCGTTGATCCGGTACGCGATCTGGCTGAGATTCGCCTCGTTGACAGTCACGCCACCGCGTTGGCGACACTGGACGCAGGGAAGGTTGACGCAGCCTGTGCTTCCTACAGCAGCTTTGAAAAGTCCGTCGGCAACGGTCAGATTGATCCGACCAAGGTACAGCCCTTGGCCAAGAGCGATCCGATTCCATTTCCGCCCTTGGCCATGCATGTTGATCTGGATGACGGCCTGAAGGAAAAGCTGCGCGAGGCCCTGGGGCGCGTCCATGAAGCCGAGGGAGTAACGCCGGAGATGATTCGTGGCTACGGCGGTAAGAAAGTCGATCGTTACGATACCAACTTCTCAGAAGCGGAATTCGACAAGACCATGTCGAAGCTGGCGTTGGTGACCGATGCGCTAAAAGCTGAGATGCTCAAGAAAGCCGCCACGAAGTAGTCTACCCCGTTCCGGACGTGCTGCATGTTTCTGAGATTCATTGATGTCCGGAAGACGTTCGCGGCGGGTGCGGTCGCGGTCGACCGAGTGTCGTTTGACGTGCCCCGTGGTCAGTTCTGCGTGGTGCTTGGATCCAGCGGTGCTGGAAAGTCGACCCTCTTGCGCTTGGTCAATGGAATGGTCGAGCCGACCGAGGGCACCGTCGAGTTTGATGGCCTGACCGTCCAGCGAAAGTCGCTCCGGCGGGTCCAGCCCCGCATCGGCATGGTCCATCAACAATTCAATTTGGTTCCGCGGTTGTCGGTGCTGAACAATGTCCTGGCCGGCGCGTTACCGACGATTTCCAATACGCGTGCATTGTTGGGACTGTTCCCTGAACCGTTGCGGCGTCGGGCGTGCCACTTGCTGGCCGAAGTCGGTCTGGGTGAAGAACACCTGTATCGGCGGGCGGCCAATCTGTCCGGCGGTCAGCAGCAGCGCGTGGCCATCGCACGGGCCTTCATCTTGGAGCCCCGCCTGGTGCTCGCCGACGAACCCGTCGCCAGCCTGGATCCTGAAATTAGCCGCGTCATTTTGAAACTGCTGCAGGACGAATCACGACAGCACCATGCAACGGTGCTCTGCAGCCTGCATCAGGTTGAATTGGCGGTGGAGTTTGCAGATCGCATCGTGGGCATGAGCCAAGGTCGGGTGGTGTTTGACGGGCCTCCCGCCGAGTTTGACGAGAACGCGCGACGGGCGCTCTACGGTAGCGAATCTGGGCCGGGAGAATAACCAAGATGGTCGATAAACCAGCGCCATTGAACCTACCCGACGACTGGCAACTGCGCCGGCCTTTCAGCGTCAAGTTCGTGCTGATGTTATTGGCGGTCGCCGTCTGCCTGGTGATTTCAGCCCGCCGAACGGAAATCGACAAAGCATTTTTGCAGACCTTCCAGGGGTTTGCGTATGCCGTGGGATTAACGGATCAGGCCGAAGTCGCGACAGGCTGGCAGAACCTGATGGCTTCCGCGTTTCCACTGACGCTTTCTGAAGAACGCGAAGTGACGCGGATCGACAATTTTGATCGGAACCACCTCCCCGCCTTTTCGTATCTGGTGACCAAGCCCGAACGGGAATACGACGTGGACCAAGACACGTGGCATGTGACCGGCGAAAAAGAGTATCTGGTCGAGCCGGTGGGCTACCTGATGCATGTGCTGTGGAAAATGGTCGAGACCTTAGAAATGGCTGTATGGGGGACGCTGCTGGCGCTGGTTCTGTCGATCCCGCTGGCTTGGTTCAGTACCCGCGGCTATACCTGGAACCGGGGCACCTATTTTCTAGCCCGAGCAATCTGTAGTTTCACACGCGCGTTACCGGAACTGATTGTGGCCATTTTTTGCGTCCTGCTGTTTGGGTTCGGG
>JAUIHJ010000737.1 GCA_030432015.1 bacterium | reverse complement strand
TAGGCGGCGAAGCTGAAGAAGTCCTCCTGCCCCCATTTCTCGAAGGGATGGTGATGGCACTTGGCGCACTCGAGTCGAATGCCAAGAAACAACTGGGTGGCGAGCGTGGTGACTTCGTCAGGGGACCGGCGATCACGAAACAGCGTCGCCGAGCCGTTGTGCCAGGTGCTGCCTTGCGCGGTCAGCAACTCGCGAACGAACTGATCGTAGGGTTTATTCTTGCGAAAGCTGTCGCGAATCCAGTTGTCATAATTCAAGACCGCTTTGATCCCAACCCGATATGGATTGGGACGGAGCAGATCGGCCCATTTGGTTGCCCAGTATTCGGCGTATTCCGGTCGTTCCAACAGTTGGTCGACCAATTCGGCACGCTTCGTGGGCCGCTTGTCGGCCAGAAAATCACGTGCTTCGCTGGCGGTCGGCAACGTGCCGATAATGTCGACATAAACGCGGCGCATGAATTTCGCATCATCGATGGGGGCGGAGGGCGTGATGCCGAGCTGCTGGAGTTTTTGCCACACCAGGTCGTCGATGAAATTCTGGCGCGGCAGCTGTTCGTAGAGTTCAGCGGGCACTTCGCCAGGCAACGGGATGGCAACGCGCGACGTCGCAATCACATTCATGAACCGCACCATGATCGCGGATTCGCCGGGGATCGGTCCGGCCTTCATGACCCCCTTGCTGTCGACGCTGACCACCGCGCTCTCATTCGACTGGTACATCGCCATCGACGTCACGTCCTGCGAAGTGCCGTCGGAATAATACGCCGTGACGGCCAATGGCTGTGTGGCGCCGGGGACTAACAGTTTCTCGCTGGGCAAGGCCTCGACTCTCACAAGCGTTGGCTCGTCGTCGCGCCGACGCGGAGTGCCCTCTTTCAGCCAGCTCAGGATCGTGGTGTATTCGTCGTCATCGACCGTAAATCGAGCGCCCCCGCCGTGCGGTGCCTGCCCCGTCGCTTTCATCAACAGCAAGCTTCGTTCTGGCGCTGCGGGAAAGACGCGGCGTCCGCGCGCATGCTGGGTGAGCGATGCGTAGTCGAATTCGGGGTCGAAGCCGAGCAACGAGAGTTGGAAGCCGTTCTGGCCCCTCGCCTTACCGTGGCAAGCACCCGCGCTGCAACCTCGCGCCGCCAGGATCGGCTGAACTTCTAACTCGAAACTGACGGTCGTTTCCGCCGTTGCGGGTGTAACCAGGAGGGTGGGAGTCGCAACGGCTGCGAGAGTCATCCCCAACGTAAACAATTGCTTGAGCATAGGATCGGGACTGGCTGGTGGCGGGAACCGGGGGTCCGAACTAAGCACCGCTTAGCAACATTATCGAGCTTTGGGAGGGCTCGCCGCTGAATCGAGGCAGCGAGGACGCTTCGTTTGCAGCGAACGAGTCAGGGCAAACTTTGGCATGGTGGGTGTGAGCTTCTATTGTAGTCGCCACGAAACGATCGGATCAAGCCAATCCCGCGGCAAAGCGGCGCCGTTGAGGGCGTCGCGCGTCGTTTTTACAGGAAATCGCATTCCTCGAGGTCTGCCCTGGTGATTCGCCCATCGTGCAGCGCCGAGGCGACGAGGACTCCAGCGCAGCCAGCGTCAGCAAACAGGCGCAGGTCTCCAACCGCGCGGACGCCCCCGCCGGAAATCAATTCCAGCATGGGATGTCGCCGATGAAGGTCACCACAAAGGTCGACCACACTGGGGCCGCTGCCGGTCCCCACGGCTGCGAGGTCGAGGACGATGATCCGCCGGAAGCCGATCTCCACCGCGCGGGCCGCGATCTCCATGGCCGTTTGCCCTTGCCAACGGTCAGCGGAGGTCAGCGGCTGCCCCCCTTTCAGGTCCAGGCTGAAGACCGCGCGTTCCGAGCCGATCCGTGCGAAGACGTCCCGTAAGTGCTCGGGGCCGGCCGATGATTCGAGGGCCACGACGATGTCGGCGTCCCCTGAACGCTGTGCCAGGAAGTCGACCAGCGTTTCCGCCGCCGCCGGTGTGCGCAGGCCCGCGTCAATCATCGGTCGCGCCCCAGCATGAAACGCCTGATCGTAGGCTTGCCAGGAGGGGACGGCGCCCCCGATGGCATCCAGGTCCGCGATATACAACTCTCTGTGCGGGCCGAGGCTGATCAGGGCCGCAGCGACCTCCCCTGGAACAACCGAATTTACGAGTTGACTTTGCACGGGGCGATACTGATCGCGCTGTCCGCCCACGCCACGAACAACCTGGCCACCTTGCAGATCGATAACTGGGATCACGCGCATCCGCCAAGTCTAGCGTCGCTGTCGATCGGTGTCGATTCAGCAAGACCTCGACACCAGGCCTTGAGGTTCTTTGAACTTGGACATGCGTCAGCACGCGAAACCCGACGCGCCTGCTTGGGTTTGCTGCTGCGCGGCGCTTGAGCTGCCCGACCACAAATCCCTGGGGCCTGCACTGCCGGCGGTAAACTGACATGCCTTCGGCATTCGCAAGTTCGCAACGTCAAAACTCGTCGATCACCGCGTCGTCGCCGTACAGCGGCATGTGCCGGTAATAGACCTCCAGGATCATGGCGCACATGGCGGTCGTGTAGAGCCGTCCGCCGATGGTGCCGTGCGAATCCGGAAAGAACCAGCTTCCTTTTTCGTGGCCGTGCTTAGCCTGTCGCTCGACCAGGTAGTCACGCATCTTGGCATTCCACTGCGGCCAGTCGTTGCCTTGCAGGTGGTGCAGGACCTGGGTTGCATAGTAGTTAAAATAGACGTCGGTTTTGGATGGTCCGGTGGCGGCCAGATACAGAGCTCCCCGCGTCAGTCGATCGTCGTCGCGCGTCCAGCCCAGGTACATCCGCAATAGCAGCGCGACAGCCGTGGGTCCCGCTTCTTTCTTGGGAGGCTGATAGCCGTAAAAGGCGCCCTGCGATGTAGAAACACTGTCCAGATAGAGTGTGCTGCGCTCGATCACATGCGAAGGCACTTCGAGCCTCGCCAGGCGAGCGCTCTTTAACGCCATGACTTGCCAGCCACTGACGGTCGTATCGCCCGGCTGTCCAGGATTGTAACGCCATCCACCGCGTGGGTGCTGGGCGTTGCAGATGAACCGGATCGCCTTCTCCACATACGGCTCGAGTTGTTGGTCGCCCGTCATGGCGTACGCTTCGCACAAGGCAATCGTCGCAATGCCATGCGTGTACATGCCGAAATTGGCACCCTCTTGCAGGTCGCCACCATGAGGCGTATCGATCATTTTTTGGATCAGATAATCGAGCCCTTTCTGAATCGCTTCGTGATACGGACCACGGAGATGCGTGTATCCCGCGCCCAGAAACGGTAGCAGACTGAGGCCGGTCGCGCCGGTCGAGGATTCGCGTAACCCTTGATTTCGGCAGTCGCAAACTCCCGCCTGATGCAAGAGTCGCCAGCTCCCGTCAGGGCGTTGGTGTCCGGCGAGCCACGCCAGGGCAGCTTCAACGGCAGCTTCGCTATGGGGAGTCCCGCCGCCGCTGGCAGCCAGTTGCGCGCGGGCCTGCTGCGTACGACCTTCGAAGCCTCCTCCAACGGGCGCGTGATTGACCGTCAGTAACGTGGCGAACGGGATGTCACCGGCGAGGTGGTGAGGTGTTTGCGGCGCGGTCGCCGATTTTGGTCGCGCAAAAGGGGCCGGAATGTTGGGGGCATCGAAGGCCTGAGCGACTTGCGGGTCGTCGAGTTCCGGCAGCGCTTCAGCGCTGTCGACGGTGTCCAAAGTCAAAGTTGGTTCCAACAAACTCGGCTCATCGCGGTCATCAAATGTGCTGGCGAGCAATGCGATCCGCTGCGGCTCGTTGTCTGGTGGCGACAGGAACAGGCCCAATCCGACCAGAATCAGCAAGTGCACGATCATGCTGATCATGAAGCTGAGTGTGCTCTGCACGGAGTCCGTTGCCAGCCACGACCGCTGCGGCACGACCGCGTCCGGACGCGCCTCGTTCGCTGGTGAAATTGCGCTGCGTGGCGGGGGTGACTTCCGCGGTGGCGGTTGTGGTGGTGGCGGTCCCGCCTTTCGCATCCGTGACATGGGCGATCGTCATGCGATAGCCGCTGCCGAGGGCCAGAG
>JAUIHJ010000736.1 GCA_030432015.1 bacterium | reverse complement strand
CTCCTGCACCGTACGCTCAACGCGAATTTTCGACTCGGGCAGCCAGCAAATGCGATGGCAATTGCCGCGGTCGCGGGCGCCGACAAGGTCAGCGACGCGATGCGGGTTGAGGCCCTCGAAATGCTCGCCACCTGGTCGGCCCCCTCCCGTCGTGACCGCGTACTCGGTCGTTGGGCACCGCTCGAGTCCCGTTCCATCGGCGCGGCCCAGACGGCCCTGCGCCAAACGCTGCCAGCGATCCTCCAGACTTCCGCCCCAGCTCGAGAAAAGGCGATCGATGTCGCGCGGCAATTCGGCTTTCAGGAAATCATCCCATTGCTGCGCGAGCGGATGACAAATCTCAAGTTAGCGCCTGCCGCACGGGCAGCGGCCCTCGGTGCATTGGTGCACCTGCAGGCCAACGACGCGACAACATTGGTTCGTGACGCGCTGCAAAATGATGCGCCGGAATTGCGTGCCGCTGCGCGGGCGGCCCTTGTGGCCATTTCACCGGACGAAGCCGCCACCGAACTGGCCGCGGCCATTGCCTCCGAGACGATGCTGGAACGGCAGGCGGCCGTGGCCGCGCTCGTGCACCTGGATCCAGCCAAGGCGACACCCATCCTGCTTGACGCTTGCCGCAGCCTGTTGGCCGGCGAAATCCACGAAGATACACGGCTGGACATTATCGAAGCGGCGCGTGCGGCCAAGTCGAGTTCGCTCGATGCGCTCTTACAGCAATACGAGGCCGCGCGACCCAAGACCGATGAACTCGCCCGCTACACTGATGCACTGTACGGCGGCGACCCGAAACGAGGCTCACGGTTGTTCTACGAACGGGCCGACCTTTCCTGCGTTCGATGCCACGCGATTCACCAGCAAGGTGGTCAAGTGGGGCCGGATCTCGGCAAGATTGGCCAGCAGAAGCGACGCTACTTGCTCGAGTCAATCGTTGCGCCGAACAAGGCGATCGCCAAGGGATTCGAGTCCGCAACGCTGGTGGACGAATTCGGCAAGGTCCATGTCGGCGTGGTCAAAGAGGAATCGGATACCAGCATCACCATTGCCCTTGCCGATGGCAAGCTGCTCACCTTCGCCAAGGCCGACCTGGAGGAACGTGCGCCGGCCCAATCGCCGATGCCCGCCGACTTGATGAAGCGGCTATCGCAACGCGATTTACGGGACTTGCTCGCTTTCTTGGCAGCGCAGAATGGCCCACCCCCCGCTGGCACGCCGCCGCGAGGCCACGAAGAATAGGCCAAGCGGCGGAATCCTGTTGCATCCGGTAACGTCGCGGACAAGCAACGGCGGGGCTTGCCAGCTTCGTTGGGTCAACAGGAAAAGACTCGCGACACACCGCCGTATGTCCTCGCTGCATCAACTGCGGGAACGGGGACCCCTGCCCCGCCGGGGGTCAACTCCAATTAGGACCTCAAGCCCGCGTCGTCGCAACGGCCCCATTCTGTCCTGGTGTTGGTCTCGTGTGGTGCCTCGACCTTGCGACATGATTGTCCCGATTACACCGGATGTCGGGCAGATAACACGTGGGTGGTTGTTACAACCAATCGACATTCTGCGTTGTCGAGCGATTGTGCCGACATTCACGGGAAACATGGATGCGATTGTAAGGACTTGAGGGGTCGATGGGACCGTCGCACTAAGTTTGTTTCGTGTATTTATGATTGATTTGAAGGTTGTGTTAGATCGTGGGCGATCTAAGAACCATCGTGGCAATGCAGTCGCCAGCTCCCAGCGAGTTACTTCCACCTGGGCGTTATGAACGCACTTGGGCGAAATGAAAGCAATGCCCCGCGAAGATCGGACGACATCTTTGCCCCGTGAGACATCACCACAGCGATGGCTTGTGCCGCCCCACCGACGGACGCGGCCGTAAACAAATTCATGCAGGAAGGTTCGCGATGCGAATTCTCAGACCGCTGTCCGTAGCCTTTTTGGTCGTCACAGGCTTGGTGTCTCTTGACTCACTCCGGGCAGACGAGATTGCGCGTCGAAGCGCCATGGACCTCGCCGCCTGGAATAGGCACGTCGAGCGAACCGACCTGCTGGAATCCGAGGTGACAGAACTGCGTCAGCGTCTGGATGACGTGGGGTCGGGAAAAATTTTGGGCGAAGAAGCTGGCTGCGACTTTGTTTGTCCCGGCTGGAACGCCAGTGTCGAGTACCTGAATTGGAGACTGCGCCGCCGCGGCCTTGATTTCGCCATCACCACGGACGTCACGTCATTGACCGTAGGCGCGGGAGACGTGCAGAACCTCACGTTCGGAAGGGACTCGGGCGTGAGAACGGGCCTGTCCTATACGACAACCGCAGGCTGGGAAATCGGCTTCGGCTACACGCACTTTGATACACAAGCCACTGATTCGGCCGTTGAACCCACTGGCGGCAACCTGTGGGCCACGCGCAGCCACCCCGACGGGAATGAAGAGGCATTGACGGCCGACGCGTTTGGAACGCTTGACTACGACCTCTTTGACCTCGAGGTGCGGCGCTGGTTTCCCGTCAACCGATTCGCGGCGGTCCAACTTCTCGGCGGGCTTCGCTGGTCCGATATCAATCAAGGATTGCGATACGAATACAATGGCCGCGACTTCGCCAACGGCGCCATCGACAATCCGGTAAGCATGCAGGGATTTGGGGTCCGGCTAGGGGCGGCGGGCTACTGGCAACTGCCACGCGGCTTCAGCCTATTCGCCCGTGGCGCGGGAACGCTCTCCTACGGTAAGTTCCAAATGCGGTTGTTGGAAACCAACCTCGCCGGGGCGGACACCATCGTTGACGTCACCGACGAGTATCAGCAGGCCGTTCCGGCGCTCGAAGCGGCGGTGGGTGCTTCGTGGCGGGATGAGCGGTTTGAATTCAGCGGAGGCTACGAGCTGACCAACTGGTTTAACCTGGCGGATCGTACGATGTTCGTGGACAACGTTCACGAGGGCGCGTATTCGCCTGATTCGATGGATCTGTTGCTGGACGGGTTCTTCGTGCGTGGTGGCATGATGTTCTGATCGCGGTGTCTGTCCACCACACCACTGCCGAATCGACCGGTCGACACGACGGTCAGGGGGGCACCAGAAATGGTTGGGCGGATTGCTCGATTCCGCGATGGCCGCTGGCAATGAAAGTCCGTGGCACATGGTATTCAACGGCGGGACCGCGTCGGTCAGTTCAGTGAGACTCTGAGTCAATTCACAGGCGTGTCCGCCATTGACATCTTCTCGCACCGTTCCAGCGGCAGTCTGCAGTTGGGCAACACGCGCCCTCACTTCGACATCCGGTCAGCGCGGAAGACGACGCTGCGCCGGCCGTACGGATGGCTGCAACACCATCGATGCCGCCCACCTGCCAGGCAGGCACGCCGGCACGGCAGGAGCTTCCCGTGATCTGGCACTCCGCCCACGGACCTGTTGCCGCAATGCTCTGGCACGGGCGCGATTTGCCGGTCCGTGCAGTTCGTCTGGGATTACTTGAATTCATCAACGCCACCCTCGTGCGAGCGCGACTCCAAAGTTCCCTGCAGGAGCTCTGTGAGAACTTCCCAGCAGGAGCTCTGTGAGAACATTGTACTTTTCAACGCAAATGGGTTAGGCTCGCCCATCGGATTCAATGCGGGGGCGCAAGAGTTCTGCCACTGAACCTGCCTTTCTTGGCGTCGCCCGAGGTCGGATATGCGTTTTGAGACCTTTCTTCCCATTCTAAAGATAGAACGTCGGCTGACCGGTTGATTCGTATCGGCTAATACGTGTCTAACTTGTGACAATCTGATGTGTCGCAAGGCGCGCGTCGTTTCTGACCGCTGCATCGCCATGACTTGGCAATTGTTGGTCGAGAGATGCGCGTGTTCTGTTGCGCCTAACAATGCACTCCGAATCTGATGTAACACGTGCCCCACTTGAACCGCGCGGCACTCTCTAATCACGGATTTTAAACATGTCACGTAAACGAAGTAACGGCCAACAATTCGCAGCGCCACTTCACAAGACGCAACGGGCGCGGAAACGCTTCCTGTCGCGTGTCACCAGTCCTGAGGCATTGGAGCCGCGCGTGCTGTTGGCGGCTGATCTGCTTGCGA